>DATJTR010000746.1:0-4690 GCA_035503215.1 Pirellulales bacterium | reverse complement strand
CTTCGCGAGCACGTCGGAGGGGGCTGGAGTAGATGGCGTCGATCGGCAAGCCGGCAAACGCAGCCGCGACGGCCTGGCACTGCTTCCAGCCCAAGGGGGACAGTTCGCTATCGGTTTGGCCTTGGATGCGGCCGGCGGCATTGAAGACCGTTTCGCCGTGCCTGACGCAGTAGAGAATCATCGCGTTGGTCGCTTGCCTCCCGCGGAACACGACGGGCCCTGCTGCGCGGCTCGGGCCCCCCCGCGCGGCTCAATCGGGTCATCGTTTCGGCACACCGCCCGCCCCATGATACACGGCCGGCCGATCCGCGAGCAGGTGGGGGGAATGGGGGAAGGTTAGTGGTGCCGCATTCACTCGCTGCTTGTGGCCAACCCACTGCCGCAGGCCCGTTTTTTCGCGGCATTTGGTGGAACCCTGGGGGGCTGCGGAATATACTCGACCGATTGTCTTGTGCTCACCGCCTTTTAACAAAACTTTGGATCGTGCCATGCCCCTTTTGGTCGTCGGATCGGTTGCTTTGGACAGTGTGGAAACCCCCACCCAACGACGGGACAACGTGCTGGGAGGCTCGGCCACCTATTTCTCCTACGCGGCCAGTTACTTCACCAGTGTCCGCGTGGTCGGCGTCGTCGGGGAGGATTTTCCCAGTGAACACACCGCCTTGTTGGCAGGCCGAGGCATCGACACCGAGGGCTTGCACGTAATGCCGGGGGGCAAGACGTTTCGCTGGACGGGCAAATACCTGCCCAACATGAACGATCGCGAAACGCTCGAAGTCCATCTGAACGTGTTCGAGCATTTCGACCCGGTCCTGCCCGATTCGTACCGCCGTTGTCGCTATCTTTTCCTGGCCAACGGTTCGCCGAAAGTGCAGATGAAAGTCCTCAACCAGGTGACGAAGCCGGCGCTGGTCGTGGCCGATACGATGGATTTGTGGATCAACATCCAGCGGGACGACCTCATGGCCCTGCTGAAGCGGCTCGACGGGATCGTGCTCAACGACAGCGAAGCCCGGTTGCTTACGGACGACGAGAACCTGGTCCGTGCCGGCCGCGCCGTGCAGCGGATGGGGCCGAAATTCGTGGTCATCAAAAAAGGCGAGCATGGCGCCATGTTTTTTAGCGAAGAACAGACCTTCGTGTTGCCGGCCTACCCCACCTCGCAAGTGGTCGATCCGACGGGTGCCGGCGACAGCTTCGCCGGCGGGATGATGGGCCACCTGGCCAGCCGCGATCGGGTCGACGCACAAACGCTCAAGGAAGCTTTGGCTTACGGCGTGGTGGTGGCCAGCTTCAATGTCGAGGACTTTAGCCTCGAGCGGATGAAGCAGATCGGCAAACCCGAGATCGATAAGCGGTTCGCCGAATACCGGCAAATGCTCAGTTTCTAGTTGAGGATTCCGCTTCGCCCGGCACTCGGCCTCGGACGTCCAGCGGCCCGGGTGCAACGCTAGGCCTAGCGAAGCGAGTCGGAGAGGAAGCCACCCATGGGTCGTCGGGTGCGAACGTTCGTCGCCGTGGAATTGCCCCCCGAGGTCCGCCGGCGGGCCGTTCAATTGATCGACCAGCTTCGCCGCTCGACCGAGGCGAATGTCCGCTGGGTCGGAGCGGAGCAATTGCACTGGACGCTCAAGTTCTTGGGAGACGTCGACCTGCTCGAAGTCCCCGACATTTGCCGCCGGCTGTCGGCCGCCGTGGCGCCGCTTGCACCATTCGACGTCGAAGCGTGGGGGGCCGGAGCATTTCCCGATCCCCATCATCCACGCACGATTTGGATCGGCATGCGGGAAGGAGTCGAAGCGATGGTGGCCCTGCACCGCGTCGTGGAGGACGTGCTGGCCGAACTGGGATTTCGCCAGGAGCAGCGGAGGTTCCGGCCACATATCACGCTCGGCCGCGTGCGCAACGGCGCCGGCGGCGGCCACCAGGAATTCGCCCAACGCCTGAAGGAGTTTGCCGACTACGACGCCGGCGTTTCCACGGTGTTCGAAGTAGCCGTCTTTTCGAGCCACTTGGGGCCCCAAGGTCCCGTTTACGAGCCATTGGGGCACGCCGAGCTGGCTGCCCGGAACGGCGGTCGATAGCAGCCCAAAACCCGGGGCTTCGCTGGCTCGATTTCTTCCTCTGGCCATCGCCTCGTGGGCCGGTAAGATAAACCGCGCCATCCGGATCGAAAAAACCGCCGGGGGCAATACTTTTTCCTGGCCATTTCGGGCGCATGCTCTTGTCGCACCAGGCAAGAGCCGATAACATGTACGTGTGTTCAGTATACGGTGGGCCGCCGGCTGCCCGAGCCGCGGCATTCCCCTCAGCCGTTCGACTCCGCCAGGAAAGGGATTTTGTTCATGGTCACCGCCACCAAAGCAGCGACGAATCATATGCCGAAGGACACCACGGCCAAAACGAGCAAGAAACAGTCCAAAGAGGCGGCCCACGCCAGCCCGCTCGATGGCAACGCTGATCTGAAGAACACCCTGGCCCAGATTGAAAAACAGTTTGGCGAGGGGGCGATCATGCCCCTGGCCAGCGGCGCCGCCGTGAAGATCGAAGGAATTCCGACCGGCAGCCTGTCGCTCGATTTGGCCCTGGGGGGTCAGGGAATTCCCAAGGGGCGGATCGTCGAAGTGTTTGGTCCGGAATCGAGCGGCAAAACGACGCTGGCACTGCATGTGGTAGCTCAGGCCCAGCGAGCCGGCGGAATCGCCGCTTTCATCGACGCCGAGCACGCGCTCGACCCCAGCTGGGCCAAGAAGTTGGGGGTCGATTTGGAAACGCTGCTGGTCAGCCAGCCCGGTAGCGGCGAAGAGGCAATGCACATCACCGAAATGCTCATCAAATCGAACGCGGTCGATGTGATCGTCGTCGATTCGGTAGCCGCGCTGGTTCCGAAGAAGGAATTGGAAGGGGACATTGGCGATTCACACGTCGGTCTGCAAGCACGGTTAATGAGCCAATCGATGCGGAAGCTGACGGGAGTGATTTCCAAGAGCAAGACGGCGGTCATCTTCATCAATCAAATCCGCGAAAAAATCGGCGTCATGTTCGGCAATCCCGAAACGACCCCCGGCGGCCGGGCATTGAAGTTCTACTGTTCGTGCCGCATCGATGTGCGGCGGATCGGACAGTTGAAAGAGGGGGAAGACGTCGTCGGACAGCGAGTGCGGGCAAAGGTCGTCAAAAACAAGGTGGCTCCGCCCTTCCGCCTGGCGGAATTTGATATGATGCACACGAATGGCATCAGCTATGCCGGCGACGTGCTCGACTTGGCGATGGCGCAGAAACTGATCATCCGTTCAGGTGCATGGTTCCGCTACGGTGACCTACACTTGGGTCAGGGGCGCGAAAAGACCCGGGGCTACCTGCAAGAGCATCCCGAATTGCTCGAAGAGCTGAAGGGAAAGCTGCTGGCAACCGGCGTCGAGTCGCTGTCGGCTGCCGAAGGCGGCGATTCCGCGGCGGAATGAGCTCCGGTGGTGTGCCGCCGGTAGGCTGATCCGCCCGAAGTCGTCTCGCCGAACTTGGCGGCCGTCGCGCCGCCGGCACTTTCGCCGCGAAACGCCTGATCGACGATCGCCCTGCCATCGCACCAACCATACCGCACGTGAGCGTGATGCGCCGAAACGGATTGAAGACCGCTCTGTTGGCGTCTGTCGCGGGATGGATGATTGGCGTGGTCTCGTCCGCCGTGGCCGACGGGCCCGAACCCTCGGGCATGGCCGTGGCCGCGGCGATGGAATCGGTGCTGACCAGCGCGATTGCCAATGCCGAAAAGTCAGTCGTGGCGATTGCCCGAGTGCGGAAAGTCGACCGCGACGACATCGTTTCGCCACTGGAATTGCGGGCGGACGGATTCGGCCGTTTTCAGATCACGCAGGATCACCTCCCCGGCGATCCCGAGTTCATTCCCAACGAATACGCCAGCGGAGTGGTGATCGACCGCCGCGGTTTGATTCTGACCAACTTCCATGTGCTGGGGGAAGAGAGCAATCTGTACGTGACCACGGTCGACCATCGAATCTTTCCAGCCAAGATTTGGGCCGCCGATTCGCGCAGCGATTTGGCCGTGCTGGCGGTTGAAGCGACCGACCTGGTGCCGATCCAATTCGGCGACGCAAGCAATCTGAAAAAGGGGCAATTCGTCGTCGTCTTGGGCAATCCCTATGCGATTGCCCGCGACGGCCAGGCGAGCGCCAGTTGGGGAATCATCGCCAACTTGGAGCGCAAGGCGCCGCCGCAAACCGACGAACCTCCGGCCAGTGGCCGCAACACGCTGCATCAATACGGCACGCTGATTCAAACCGACGCCCGGTTGAATTTGGGAACGAGCGGCGGCGCTCTCCTGAATTTGAAGGGGGAAATGATCGGGCTGACCACGTCCCAAGCCGCGATCGCCGGCTACGAGCAAGCCGCCGGTTACGCCGTTCCGCTGGACGACACGTTCCGGCGCGTCGTCGAAACGTTGAAACAGGGGCGCGAAGTCGAGTACGGATTCCTGGGCGTTGCGCCCCGGAACTTGCGCGAGGCGGATCTGGCCGCCGGCCGACACGGCGTGTTGGTCCACAGCGTCGTGGAAGGGACGCCGGCCAAACGGTATGGACTCGAGGTTGGCGATATTATCACTCAGGTTGACGACCAACCGATCTTCGACGCCGATGGCTTGGTGCTGCAAGTCGGCAAGAAAGCGCACGAC
>DATJTR010000745.1:0-4601 GCA_035503215.1 Pirellulales bacterium | reverse complement strand
AAAGACGCCGAGCCCTATCCCGTGGCCATGGCCGCCGCCGACGGCGGCGTGCCCGGCACGAAATACGCCGGTTTCCACGACGCTCAAATCCACGTCCGCGGTCGCTACGATCGGCTGGGCGAAACCGTGCCGCGTCACTTTCCGCGGATTTTGGCCGGCGACAATCAGCCGCCCATCACCCAGGGGAGCGGTCGTCTCGAGTTGGCCCGCTGGATCACCCGGCCCGACAATCCGCTCATCGCCCGCGTGATGGTCAATCGCATTTGGATGCACCATTTCGGACAAGGTCTGGTCCGCACGCCAGGCAATTTCGGCACGATGGGCCAGGCCCCCACCCATCCCGAATTGCTCGACTTTCTGGCCGGGCGTTTCATCGAATCGGGCTGGTCGATCAAGGCAATGCACCGGTTGCTCACGCAATCGGCCGTCTACTTGCAATCGAGCCGCGTCCCCGTGGAAGTGGCCACGGCCGATCCGGAAAACCGCCTCTGGGGCCGCATGAATCGCCGCCGGCTCGAAGCCGAAGCGATCCGCGACACGCTCTTGTCGGCCTCGGGTCAGCTCGATCGCACGGTCGGCGGTCCGGTCGTCCGCAAGCTCGACGATTACGCGGTCAGCCGCCGCCGCGCCCTGTATCTGATGACCAACCGCTCGGATAAAACCAACTTCCGCTTCTTGTTCGACGGGGCCGACCCGGAAGGCGTCGTCGATCAACGGAGCATTTCGACCGTCGCGCCGCAGGCACTGTACATTTTGAACAACCCGCTCGTGATGGCCCAAACCACGGCCCTCGTCGAGCGGCTCTTGCGCGAATCGCCCGCCGGCGACTCCGAGCGGATCGAACGTGCCTACGAACTTTTGTTCGGTCGCCGGCCCGCGGCCGAAGAACGTGAGCTCGGCCTCGTGTTTCTCACGCGCGTCGCCGAGCGCAAGCCCGCCGGCGAAGACGGCGCTCGCTTTGCGTGGGAGGCGTATTGCCAATCGCTTCTCTGTGCCAACGAACTGATTTACGTCGACTGAAAGGCCCGGATATGCATCCGATCCACCATTCCCACCCGCAGGCCCAAGGCATCAGCCGCCGCGCGATGCTGGAAAAGACGACTTCGGGAATTGGCCTCTTGGCCCTGGCCGGGATGCTAGACCATGAGGCGCGGGCCGACGCAGTGACCACCTCGACGGCCAATCCGTTGGCGGTTCGCCCCTCCCATTATGCGGCCAAAGCCAAGCGGGTGATTTTCTTGTTCATGCCCGGCGGCCCTTCGCACGTCGACCTGTTCGATCCCAAGCCTCGGCTCACTTCCGAAACCGGCAAGCCGCTGCCGTTCGAAAAACCGAAGCTGATGCGCACGCAGACCGGCAACATGCTGGGGACGCCCTTCAAGTTCGCCAAACACGGCCAATCGGGCATCGACGTCAGCGAGCTATTCCCGAACGTGGCCAGTTGTGTCGACGACTTGTGCGTGATCCGTTCGATGGTCGCCGACAACATCAACCACAACGGCGCCTGCTTGCAGATGAACACCGGCGAGCAGGCTTTTTGCCGCCCCAGCATGGGCGCCTGGATGTTGTACGGCCTGGGCAGCGAGAACCAGGACTTGCCCGGCTATGTCGTCATCAGCCCCAACCAGCCGGCGCAAGGCGCGCCGCTCTGGGGTTCGGCGTTTCTGCCCGCGGCCTACCAGGGAACTTGGGTGTCGGACCTGAAAAATCCGATCAACAATCTCAAGAGTTCCAAGTTCGATCTGACCGCTCAGCGGGAACAGCTCGACCTGGTCAAACAGCTCAACGAAAAGCACAGTCAGGAGCGGCCAGACGAAAGCGCTTTAGCCGCCCGCATTGCTTCGTTCGAGTTGGCGTTCCGCATGCAGATGCAGGCGCCCGAGGCGTTCGACATCGACCGTGAAAGCGAAGTTACGAAAAAACTCTACGGCATCGGCGAGCCTGCGACCGACATTTTTGGCCAGCAATGCCTGTTGGCACGGCGGCTGTCGGAACGGGGCGTTCGCTTCGTGCAATTGTTTCATACCAAGAGCAGCAAAGCTTCCGGTTGCCAGTTGTGGGATCAGCACAACAATCTCAAGCAAGGGCTGATCGACAACACGGCCGCCACCGACGTCCCCATCGCCGGCTTGCTCAAGGATTTGAAGTCACGCGGCATGCTGGAAGACACGCTGGTCATCTGGGGCGGCGAATTCGGCCGCACGCCGACCGCCGAAGGCAACGACGGCCGCGAGCATCATCCCTTCGGCTTCACCATGTGGATGGCCGGCGCGGGAGTCAAAAAAGGCATCATCCACGGCGCCACCGACGATTTCGGTTGGCACGCCATCCAGAACAAGGTCCACGTGCACGACCTGCACGCCACGATCTTGCATTTGCTGGGCTTGGACCACACCAAGCTCACCTATCGCTACAGCGGCCGCGATTTCCGCCTCACCGACGTCTACGGCGAAGTCGTACACGACATTCTCCTGTAGGCGGGCGGAACGCGTATCGGTACGACGATGCGCTGCCGTCTCGATCGCGGCAAACGCGTGCCCGAATTCAACGCCCGTGCAGATGGCAACTACCGCCGTCGCACTCATCGCGATTGAACTGGTAGCGGCGATCGGCCACTTGTCGATAGAGCCATTGCCACAGCGGCATGCTGAAAGGGAGATACAAGAACGGCACCAGTGGCCAGAGCCTTGGCACGCGCCGCGCGATCTCGCGCAGCGCCGCCGCGCCGCGATGATATCGGCCTTTCCGATCGACCACGTACATGTCGCGCATCAGCGCTTCGTGCGTCAGCTCCGGATAGCGCCGGCCCACCTCCGGGTCGTGCAGCGAGAGAAACGCCAGTCGCCCGCCGGTGTCCCACTGGGCCACGCGCGCGATTTGCCCGGTGCAAATCTGGCAGTGCCCATCGAAAACGACGACCTCCGCCTTCGGCCGCTCCGTTGGGGTCGGCAGCGGGCGCGCTCCGGCTTGGGCTGGTGCGGCTTGCGGCGGGGCAGGGGATGTCGTCATGCGTCGAGCTCCGGGTCAATGAAAGTATAGCGCTTGTCCCGGCCGCGGAGTGTCGCTTTGGCGAAACCCATGTGGAAAATTTGCCTCATTCTGGCGCCGAGGGGCACTTGGCACGCGCAAAGAAATGCCCGCTGATTTCAGCGTTTTTTCGGCTGGAAATGTGCGTAGCACCACCTTTGGGAGGGGGGGGCGGTCGGGACCTGGTATCCGAATTGCAAATTCGTCGCTCCCCCCGCGCGGCGAGACGAGTCGGAAGGGTTCTGTTACAGTAAGGGAATCCTTTTCATCGCGTCGCCGCCAGGGAGTGGCGCTGGGCCGGTAGATCCTTGAGTTCTCAAGGCGGGGCCCACCGACCGTCAGAGGTCTGTCCGGTCGAAGAGTTCGCTCATTCGGTTTCGGTTGGCTCTCCAGCATCGTGCTGGACCGCGTCTTGGCGCTCGATGGCCAGTCGCATGTTGCCACCGATGCCGGGGGGGAGCGAGCAAACATGGAATCGGGCCGCGCACAGGAGTTGGTCGATGCTCACCGCGCTATGCGGCAATCTAATAGCTCATTGGTGGGGGTGCTCGATTTTCGATTTGCGAACTAGAAGGTATGGCCCGGGTTAGGCCGCCGCTGCGGGCAGAAAACGTCAGCGGATAGTGAGTGATCGGCGAGCAATTTATGAGAATTCCAGATTTGTGCTTGTTCGAATCATTGTCGCTTTTAGGTTGATGGATTATTTTGTTGGGTGTGCCGCACCTCGCGTTTCACCTCTTTAGCCCGGCACCGTTGAGCTGCTCATGTCTAAAAGCTTGATTCCGCAGCGTTTAGGTTGGTGGTCGTTTGCCGCGCTGCTGACCCATACCGCCGTATTCACGGCCGTTTATTGGTTCGCGTTCTGGGACGCGGCGGAATTTCGCCCGACGCCGTCCGAACAGTGGATGTTTCTGCTCACGTTGCCGGCCGTCCTGGTCGTCAAGCTGGTCTGTTTCTATTACGCCGGGCACTGCCATCGCTCGTTCCACCACATTTCGTTTTCCGATCTATGGGCCCTGTTGACCTCAGCGACCGCGGCGACCGCCCTGATCGCCTTGCTCAATAATCAGGCCGGCATCGAGTATCACATTTCTTGGCGGGCGATTCTGCTCGACTGGGGGCTGACCATCCTGGCCCTCGGCTGCTTGCGGGCGTTCATGCGGCTGGTCCGCGAGGAATTGCGTCCCCGTTTGTTCGGCGGCGAGTATCACAAGGCGCTGATTATCGGCGCCAATCAGTCCGGCGAAACCCTGGCCCGGCACCTGTTGGCCGATCATCGCCTGAAATTCCGCGTCGTCGGCTTCCTCGATCCCGATGCCAGTCGGCACGGCACGACCTGGGGCGGCATCCCGGTCCTGGGCCGGCCCAGCGACACGGTGCGGATCGCGGGCTTGGTCGACGTGAATCACGTGTTGGTGATTTCGGGGCTGCTCGTCGGCAGCGAACTGCGCCGCCTGGTCGACGATTGCAAGGCCGCCGAACTCACCTTGAAGGTGATTCCCGCTCTCGACGAGCTGGTAACGGGCAACTACAGCCTGCAACTGCGCGACGTGAACATCAACGACTTGTTGCGT
>DATJTR010000744.1:0-2142 GCA_035503215.1 Pirellulales bacterium | reverse complement strand
CAGTGCGCGAAACGCGGTCTGTCCGTCGGGCCGGACATGAACCAGCCACATCGGACCGATCGTGAGCGGTTTGGCCTTGGGCGTTTGATCGTCCGGACCCGCATGGAGCTCGATCGTGTTTTCGCTCGTGCGACTGACGATGCGGAGCGGCACGGCGAAATTTCCCACCCCGCGATAGAAGAGGTATTGCTCGCTTTCGCCCTCGGGGGTCGTCACCGCGGCCGCGCGGACGGCGCGGGGCGTGGTCCAAACCGGCGCGTCGGTCTGCGGGCCCCGGCCCGCGGTGCCGACTTGCAGCTTCTGCCAGTCGAGCGAGCCGACCGTTTGCGGGCTGATTTTTTCGAGGCTGAAGTTGCCCACTTTCAAGCCCGGCGCTGCGACTTTGGCCTGTGGATAGAACTCGGTGAGCCAGCCGGCGTGGAAATCGACGTGCACGTCCAGTTCGAGCGGCTGGGGTGCGTCGGCCGGCGGGTAGAAGTAGATAACCGGCGTTTCCAAGCGCAGCGTGACGTAGGGATGACGGGCCGGCGCTCCCTTGGCCGTCGGCCCGGGGGGATGCTCCGAGCCCGTGATGCCGATCGAATTCTTCAGCAAATTACTTCCCAGGTTATGGACGAAGCCGGGCAGTTGCTCGTCGTCGACATTGATGCCCGGAAGCTGCCGGCCATCGTCGTCGGCCAGGGCGGTGAACGTCCCCCATTCGTGGACGACCAGTTCGCCAGCCGCGGTGGCAACGCCATGCGCGAGCACGAGTGTGAGGGGCACAATCAACCACGGGGCGAAACGTAGAATCGCGGTGTTCATGGCACTTTCCGAGTTAGGTGATGCGCCTCCTGGCCCGATCGAGGAGACATCTGCCAGCCTAGGGGTCGGATCGGAAACGCACAAACTTGTTTTCTTAGAGACAAATCATCTTTTTTATTGTTTTGGAGACGGCCGCCGGTTAGCCTCGCAATTTGGAGGAAGAACTCGAATGCAGCCCGACGTACCATCGTTCTCGACCGACCAGGTGGCCGCGTTCGTCGAGTTGGCCCGGCTGGGCAGTCTACGGGCCGCGGCCGAGCGGCTGAGCATCAGCGAGCAAGGGCTGCGCAACCGCCTATTGGCGCTGGAGCAGCGGCTCGGAGCGCAGCTCTATCGCAAAAGCCGCGGTCCGCGCCGGCTGGGTCCACTCACCGAACCAGGGGAACGCTTCTTGCCCGCGGCAATCGAATTCTTGGAGCGGTCGCGCGCGCTGTGCGAAGCGGTCGGCCAATCGACATCTCCCCGGCAGGTCCACGTGGTTTCGAGCCAGTATTTGATGCTCTACCTGCTGGTCGACGCGGTGCGGCGGTTCCACGCCGCGCATGCCGATATCCGCATCCGCTTGAGCACCGAAAGCGAGCAGGCGGTCGAAGAGTCGCTGCTGGCCGATCCGGCCATCGCCTTCGCCGTGGCGGCTCCGTACGACGCGGCGACCGGCCTCGATTATCTGAACTTGTTCTCCATGACGTGGAGCTTGATCGCTCCGCCGGGGCATCGGCTGCTCGCGAAGCGCAAGCTAACGCTGGCCGATTTGGCCGACGAACCCTTGATCCTGTTCGAGCGCGGTTCGACGGGTCGGCAGCACGTGATCGAAGCCTTCCACGAGCGGCAGATCCCGCTGCGCGTGGAGATGGAGACGACCAACACCGAGATCATCGTGCGCATGGTCGAAGCCGGCCTGGGCATTTCGATCGTGCCGCTGTTGGCCGGCGGCGTGGTGACCCGTGGCCGGCGGGTGGGAGTGCGCGGCTTGGGCAGCGCCATTCGGCCGATTCATTCGGGCATATTGACGCGTCGCGGCGAGCAACTGTCGCCGGCCAGCCGGGCGTTTGTCGAGTTCATCCGCGCTCGACTGCCGGGAGCGCCGGCCCCGCAGCGGGCGAAATAGCCGGCACCGCGAGGGGACGAAAAAACCCCGCCGGACCGCGTGGGCCGGGCGGGGTCTCTCGGTGAGCGTGGCGCGCCGTTACTTCGAGCCGGCCTCGTCGGCCTTCTTGTCGGCGTCGACTTCCTGGTCGGCCTCTTTCACGGCGTCGTCGACGGCGGCCTTGTCTTCTTTGGCCGCGGCGTCGATGTCGGCCTTCATTTCTTTGCCTTCGGCATTGATTTCCTTCTTTT
>DATJTR010000743.1:0-4025 GCA_035503215.1 Pirellulales bacterium | reverse complement strand
GTCCTTGGGCGCTTGCAGCACCGCCCCGCTGGCAATTTGCAGGCTGACTCCCAGATCGCGCGGAATGCAGGTGGCGAAGGTGGTTTTACCCAGACCGGGAGGCCCGTCGAACAGGATGTGTCCGAGCGGCTCGCCGCGCTTGCGGGCGGCGTCGACGGCGATTTGCAGCCGGGCGTAGACATCGCGCTGGCCGACCATATCCTGCATCCGCTGCGGGCGCAGATCGCGGTCGTCGTCTTCCGACGGGATGCTGTCGATCGGCTTGAGAACGGGCTCGCGCACGCGGAACTCACGAGAGGAACGTAAAAGACCGGCCAGCCGCTGCCGCAATCATATCAGGCCGGCCAGCGTGGGGTGTAGTGCAACCGAGGCCGCCGGCCCGCGGGGTGCGATTGTCAACGCCTCTTAAGAATGGTCCAATTTCCTGGCTACGAGTGCCACGCAAGCCAAGTAACCGGGCAATCCTCGTGTCGTTGATTTCCTCGCAAACACCGGCAGTGTCGCTCGATCGCGTGGTCGTGGTAGGGACGAGCGGTTCGGGCAAATCGACGCTGGCCCGCGAGTTGGCCCAGCGGCTGGACTCGCCGCACGTGGAACTCGACGCGATCCATTGGCTGCCGGGATGGGTGGAAAAGGATCCCGAAAAGTTCCGCTTGGGAGTCCGGGACGCGGTAGCCGGAGATCGTTGGGTGGTTGACGGGAATTATGCCCGGGTGCGCGACCTGGTGTGGCCCCGGGCGACGGCGATCCTCTGGCTCGATTACCGATTTCCGATCGTTTTTTGGCGTGCGCTGCTGCGCACGGTATCGCGCGTCGTGCGGCGCGAGGTGGTCCACGGAAATCGAGAGAGTCTGCGCGTGGCGTTCCTGTCACGGTACGGCATCCCTTGGTGGGTCGTGCGAACTCATCGCAAGCGTCACCGGGAATTCTCGGCGCTTTTCGCCGGCAGCCGGTGGGGGGACGTTCCCGTGACCGTCTTGCGGAGTCCGCGCGATGCTGAGCGGTTTCTCGTCGAGCTACCGGCGACCGACATGGCACGCAGGGCGGCTGTTGCGGTGACCGACGCCGGCACGTGACAGTCTCAGCCTTTGGCCTGCAGGTAGACGGCCTGGATCAGCTCTTCGACGTCCTTGTATTTCTTTTTCTTGGCCAGGGCGGCGTCGATCAGGCGGCGGGCATCGCTCTCGCTGTGCCCCAGCGTGCGAAGCACGTCGTAAGTTTCGCGGACCACGTCGGTGGCCACTTCCGAAGGCGCTCCGTCGTCGCGGCCGACCAAGAGGGCAAACTTGGGAACCTTTCGCCGCAGCTTGGCGATCACCCGTTCGGCCGTGGCCGGGCCAACCCCGGGCAAGCCGGCCAGCACCGTGGCGTCTTGTTCTTCGATGGCCGTGGCCACTTCGCGCACCGGGCGGACCATCGCCCTGAGCGCCTTTTTGACGCCGACGCCATCGACCGAGCAGAACAGCTCGAAGAACTCTCGCTCGGCTTCGCTCAAGAAGCCGACCAGGCGGGGCGTCATCCGCCCCTGCATCGGATTGCCTTCGAAATACTCGATCGTGTGCAGGCTGATTTCCTCGCCGACGCGGTGTTGTAATTGCCGGCGAGTGAATTCGGGAATGCGGACCTCGTAGTCGAACGCGGCGATCGCCAGCGTCAGTTCTTCTTCGCCCAGATGCGTCAAGCGGCCGGTGATGCGTGTGATCATGCGGAAGGAATTCGTCGTGACGTGGTTAGGGGTTCGTTTTGCCGGCTCGCGTGCCCGCCTTGGCAGCCGACCGATCGCCGGCCGCCAGCGAGCGGCGGACGTGCAAATGATAATGACAAACGGCGACGGCCAAGGCGTCGGCCACGTCGGGGGGTTCTGGCGGCTCGGCCAGCCCAAGTTCCTGGCGAATGGCAGCCTGCATTTGCGTTTTGGGGGCCCGGCCGTTGCCCGTGAGGACCTTCTTGATTTGCGTGGCGGAATAGGAGCTCACGGCTAGGCCGGCGTGGGCCGCGGCCAGGCAAATCACCCCCCGAGCATGCCCCATCAGAATCGCCGTGCGGGGCTGCTTGTAATGCGAGTAGAGCTGTTCCAGCGCGCACACGTCGGGGCGCAACGACTGAATGACGTCGGCCAGACCAGCGTGGATTTCGACCAATCGGGCAGTGAGCGACTCGCGCGAACGGCCGCGAATGATGCCCGCCTCGCACAGCGCCAGGCGGCCCGAGCGCACTTCCAGCACGCCGTAGCCGGTGATGTTCAAGCCAGGGTCGATGCCGAGAATGCGAACCATGTCGGGCCTGTTGGGGTGAACGCCGGCGGCGAGCGGCACACAACACTGCTTGGACGAACGACGCGACGCGATTACCGGGCCCTTAATTGCGGCGCCATTCGGTGCCGCCGGGGCGGTCTTCGAGCACGATCTTGACGGCCGATAAACCGTTGCGAATCTTGTCGGCCGTGGCAAAATCCTTGCGGCCGCGAGCATCGGCACGCAGCTCGATGATCAGTTTCATCAATTGGTCGGTGATGCCGTCGTCGTCGGCCGCAGCCTCTTCGATGGGGTGCCGGAACAAGCCGAGCGTGCGGGACAGTTCGCCGAGCGTGGAGGCCCCTTGGCGGAGCACGGCCAATTGTTTTTCGCTGGGCTTCGTGGCCTCGAGCTTGGCTTCGTCGATGAATTTGTTGAGCGTTCCGACGGTTCCAAACAAATCGGCCACGGCGCCGCCGGTGTTGAAATCGTCGTCCATCATTTCCAAGAAATGCTGGCGATGCGCGGCGATCTGTTCGAGCACCGCGTCGCCGCCGGGCGAAAAATCGCCCTCTTTGCGCCGTGCGGGCGGTTTAATGTCGTAGAAACTTTGGCCGGTCACGCGCTGGTAGCGCGTGAAGAACCGATAGAGCTGATCGAGGCCGGTGCCGACTTCGTCAATCCGCTGATCGGAAAAATCGATCGGCCGGCGATAGTGGGTCGACAGCAAGAAAAAGCGGATTCGCTCGGGGGCGTGGCGGCCGAGGAGGTCGCGGAATGGGCTCGCACCTTTCGATTTGCCGATCTTGCCCGCTTCTTGGGCTTGCTGATCGCCTTCGGCCGCGGCGCGGGTATTTCGGCCGCCGACCTTGCCGACTTCGCCCGACGACTGCATCAGGCCGTTGTGCATCCAGTAGTTGGCCTGGGGCTTGCCGTGGCAGCATTCGCTTTGGGCAATTTCGTTTTCGTGGTGCGGAAACATCAGGTCGAGTCCGCCGCCATGGATATCGAACGTTTCGCCCAGCAGCTTGCGGCTCATGGCCGAGCATTCGATGTGCCAGCCGGGGCGGCCTTTGCCCCAGGGGCTATCCCACGAGGGCTCGCCCGGCTTGGCGTTTTTCCAGAGCGCGAAATCGGCGGGGGAGCGCTTGCGTTCGACCGTTTCGCCCCCTTCCCCCTGCATGCTGGTGACGTCGCGGTGGCTGAGCTTGCCATATTCGGCGTCCTTGGCGACGTCGAAGTAAACGTCCCCCTCGGATTCGTAGGCGTAGCCTTTTTGGATCAACGTTTTGGTCAACGCGATGATATCGTCCATGTGCCGCGTCGCCCTCGGGAAATGGTCGATCGTGTCGACCCCCATGGCTTCGAGATTGCGCATGTAGTCGGCGGTCATCTCTTCGGCTAGCGCGGCCATGGTGATGCCGCGTACTTTCGATTCGTTGATCAATTTGTCGTCGACGTCGGTAATGTTGATCACCAGCGTGACCTGATAGCCGGAGTAGGTGAGATAACGCTTCACGGCGTCGAAGATCACCGGCCCGACCATGTGGCCGATATGGCTGGGCTTGTAGACGGTCGGCCCGCAGAGATAAATGCCGACCTTGCCGGCGACGACCGGATTGAAGGTTTCTTTGGTTTTCGAGAGCGTGTTGTAAACTCGAATCGCCATACGGGTCCGAATGGGGCTAGCGGTGTGTGAGTGGCGGTGTACGGTTGCCTCGGCGACGAGGGACGATTCGTTGCGGTCCGGCCCTGGCGATCCGTCTTCCTGGTAGCAGACCTCGCTGCCGA
>DATJTR010000742.1:0-8823 GCA_035503215.1 Pirellulales bacterium | reverse complement strand
TCCGCAAGTTTTTTCCCCCAACGCGCGATTTAAAGACCATGCCAAGGCCAATCGCCGGCATCCTGCGACCGGCGCATTGGCAAGCATCCTTACGATGCGCCCCTCCGACTCCAACGAACGGCAATTTCGCTGGGAACCTGTAATCTGCTCCAACCTGCTGCAATCTGGAAAACGGCACGAGTGATTCAGAAACCTCCCGCTGCCGTTGATTTATGGCCCGCGCCCTGGCCCGATTCCGACGTGTTAACTCGAACGCGGTGGCGCGGAGAGAGTCAGAGAGTTTAGGCCATGTTTCTGGCTTTCGACGGCAGTGCCGGACGATCGCCCGATCTCTTTGAAACCGGCGCAAAGCCGACCCACGAGTGGCCTAGTGCGAACCGTCGTGCGACGACGCCCGGAAAGCGAAACGCCCGGCGGCGAATCTCGCGCGCGTCGGGCGTTAACTGGTGGGTCGGTTGGGTTGGTAGAAAACCAACGAGCTCCCCCGGAAGGACTCGAACCTTCGACAAGCCGGTTAACAGCCGGCTGCTCTACCAACTGAGCTACAGGGGAATAGAGGGACAAACAACCTAAGCTAGCCCAAACGGGGCGGCCTGACAAGGGCAGGCCAGGCGGCTGAAAACCCGCCCGCGGCTGTGTCCGCCGCTGGCCCGAAACCATTCGCTCAGCGAGCTTTCCGCTGTGAGCCGAAGGCCCTACCGCACCTTGCAGCGGAAGCGAACGATGCCGCCGGCACCGGCCTCCAACGGATCGAGGAATTCCCAGCGCAACAGCACCGAGTCCCCGTCGTTCAGGCTGATGCCGAAGTCGGCCGAAAGGCTCGATTGGGCCGAACCTTCGACGTATTCGAGCCGCGTGGTCAGGTTGTCGACGAGCGTCACATTGCCGATCTTCTGGTCGCCGATATTGTCGAAGCGGATGGTGAAGTCGACGAACTCACCGGGCCGGGCCATCGTGGTCGACGCCAGCTTGATCACACGCAGCCGTGGATGGTTCGGCGTATCGATGACAAAGGTCGCCTGTGCTCGCTGGTCGCCCGTTTCGACAGCGGCCATCTTTCCGTCGAGAATCACCTGGGCCGCCTGGTCGCTCGACCAGGTGACGGCCGCCTGCACGCGCTGTTGCACTTCGGTCTGTTCAGATTGAGCGAACACACCGAGGCGTACGATCTGGAAATCTTCGAACGGCAACAGACGATGTTGCATAGTAGCCGGCCGCAGGCGGCGCGAAGCGCGCACGGCCAGTTGATTGGCTTTTTCGATGCTCGGCTGCTTGGTGCCGATTTCTCCCTCCGGTTGTACCGGCTGCAAGGCGGTAGTGGCGAGCTGATCTTCCTGGAACTGGCCGGGCCCGACCGGCTTTTCGGCCTGCACCAGGCCCTGTTCCTGCTGGCTGGCCAAGGGTGCGGTCACCTGGCGCACCGCGCCGAAGCGGGGTGAGTACAGGGCCACGCGGTTGCTCGGTTCGACTACGGTACGGCCATCGATCGTGTCGTAATGAACTATGGTGTCTTCGAGTGCGAGTCCCTTGATTTGCAGATTTGCGTCGACGACCACGGGATACTTCTCGCCCCCATCCCAGAGATACTCGTCGGCCGGCCAGGGACCCGCGATTCCCGGCGGCTTCCAGGGCGTGACGATTCCTTGGGGAATCGGCGCGGCCAACATCCCCATCGGCATGATCGGCACCGGCCCGGCCGAATCGATGGCGTTGCGGATCATCGAATTGACCGACCGTTGCCGAGCGCGTGTTTTGGCGTCGCGCTCGCTTGCGGGTTCGCTAACTGCTGGTCCGTCGCTCGCCTCGGCAGCAGCCGGAGGATCGGTTGGCGAATCGCCGGCCACGCCAACGGTGCTCGGCGGCGCAAGCGCGCGGCAAGAACAGAACAGGAGCGCAAACGAGACGACCGCGGCGCCGGCGCGCCGGCGCCGAACGGACTTGTTAGTCGATTGCGGCGGCGTGCTCATTGTTTGAAATCGAAGCATTCGCATGCTGCGCATTTAGCCCATCAGCGAGTCGAGATGATTGTTTTGGACTTTCGCCGGCTGCTGGGGCCATCGAATTCGCTCGGAGCCGCGGCCAGGCGTTGGCTGTCGGAGACGACCACCGCCGCGTGCTGCGGGGGCGGTACCGCTTGGCGCTCGATCGCCACCGGCCGGAACTTCACCCAGGGAGGCGAATTGTAGAGAAACGAAGCATCCGGCCCGTCGGCGTCGGGCAAGCGGCCGCCGATGCGAAGAATGGCCATCGGCCTCCCCAGGCGATCGGCCACATCGAGCGGATCGTCGCCGGGGGCGACTTGAAAACAGGTTTGTTCGTCAGGTTGCTCGGCGATCGGCAGCGGATTGCGCGGGTCTTCGAGGTAAATCACGCGGGTCACGAAACGGCCCGACAGCGCAAGCTCGATCTCTTCTTGCGAGATATCGACCGGAATGGTGAATCGGTACTCCTGTCCCACGGGTGGATAGAGCCGGTCGATGACCTCGATCGTCGGATAGACTTCTTGACCTTCGTGGTTTTCGATGTGGATCACCTTCAGCCGGTAGACGGCACCGATCAGCATCGCAGCTCCCAGCGGGCCGGCAGCGGGCGGCTGAAAATCGGCGCCCGCCGCCAGCGAAACCAAGGCGCCCTGGGGCGCCATGATTTCGACCGGCTGGAAATATCCTGGCAATGGTCCTCCCCGCGTGAGCTGCAGGCTTCCAATCGCTCCCGGTGGCATGTCGCCCGCGTGCTGGTAATGGACCGCCGGTTCGGCAGCGGCGGCCAGAGCCGACGCGAGAACCGTCGCCATCCACAGCATGCCAGCAACTCGCATCCGGCTGTGGGCCGGACTGCGGAGCAAAGGAACCATTGTCATGGATGTTCGTTCGCTGAGACCACGAAGTCTTGTCTCGGCCACGCGTGTGCTTTTCCGTCGGCTGTCCGCCGCTGGTGTGGCTCACGGTGGCACCGTTCACATTCGTCTACGCCAGGCTGGCGACACACTCCTCCTCGTCGATCGGACCGAGGGTTACTGCCCCTGCGGCGGGCAGTAAGCACCTGCCTGGGGATCGACCTGGCACTGCTCGCCATCGGCGCAGGGCCCGCAATCTCCAGGGCCGGCCGTGCCCGGCGAAATCCGGTACTTGCTGGCTTGCGGTTGCTTGAACCAGAAGTGTGGAGTGGAAGTCGTTTCGGTGATGTGCACGTTGTGCGGCGGATCGGGATAGTTGAAGCCCGGCTCCTGCTTCACGTTCATGCGGAAGTGTTTGACCGGTCCGGGGATGTGGCTCTTGGTCATGTTCTTGATCGAATGAGCCTGCAGTCCGGCCGGAATTCCCATGGGAATGTGCGGAGGACCTGGCAAGCCGATCGGCGTACCGACCATCGTCATGCCATACTGCGGAGCAGTCATGCCCGAGACGAAGGCCGGGGGAAGTCCGGCGGTCGCACCACTGCCCCCCGCGCCGCCGGCAGTGCCAGCTCCGCCTGCGGGACCGCAGGCCATGGGGGCACCGTAACCGGTTTGCATGACGCCGCCGCCATTTACGCCACTGGCGTCGATAAGCTCGCCACCGGCGCCAGCTCCGCCGCCGCCAGGGATCTCCAGATCCTTGTTACCGATGCGGATGATCGCCAGGATCGTGCCTCGACGATCGGCCTCCACGATCGGATCGACGCCGGGATCGAGCCGGGTACTGACCAGCGTTTCGACGCCGGCCAAAGCCAGTTCTTGGAACTCGGCATCGGGCAGATAGATGACTTTGGTGACGAAGTTGCCGGTCAACACCTGGTCGAGATCTTCCTCGGTGAATTGCACCGGGATGGCGTTGTGGGCGAGATAGGCATCGGTGCGCGGAGTCGTCGGAGCGACTTCCAGCGTGGGATAAAGTTCGACGCCGGCTCGATTCGGAATGTTCGTCAGCTTCAACCGATAGATCGCGCCCTGCGGAAAGTTGTAGCGGGCCGGAGCAATGAGCGGTTCGGAGTCGAACGCGCCCGGGGCGCTCACGTCCCAGGTGACCGACAATCCGTCGGGTCCAACGAAGGCAATTTGCGAAGCTTGCACGGCAATCGGCGGCATCATGGGGGGCATCATCACGCCTGGGCCAGGGCCGCCCACGCCGGGACCTGGCTCCATCAACATCTCGGCCGGCGGAAGATTATTCTCGTGGGTAAACTTGCCCACGGGTGGAATGATCGTCGACGTGTCGTTGAAGTGGTCGCCGTACGGCGGATGGAGAAAGCAACCGCTGAGGGCTGCAAAGGCGCCGCTTAGCAAAAACGAGACAACACGGTATTTCATAAACTCCCCCCGAAGGCGATTTGCTGCCTGCTGCCGCTGGCGAATCGTCGCACGCCCCAACGGGCGGTCGTCGGTCCGCTTCGGACTGACATAGACCCTGGCGTGGGCGGTGCCTTAAAATCGAGCCGGTTCCGCGCACCCCGAGTCGCTCGACTCGCCACGGCGAGCCGGGCCGCGACCTGTGGCGCGAGACCGATTTGCCCCTGTGAATTAGTGGTCGGCGTCCTACAACCGGTTTCTTTGGCAAATCCGGCAAAACCCAAACATGAACTCCATCTTGCCCAGCTTATCCGCGGGACTTGTTTTCCTCGCGATGCTGGGGTTTTTGAGCCCTGCCGAGGAATTGCCGCGGGCCGTCGCGCAAGTTCCGCAGCGTGCCTACCCGCAGCCAGCACCGGGTGACGGAACAACCCTGCCCGGGGCAACAGGCCAACGGCCTGCGGGAAGTACGTATGGCGGCCCACCGCGACAGCCGCTCGGTACCGGGCCTGCCGTTCGGACGGGTTATCCCAACGGCCCGCAGGGCGCGCCGGCCGGCGGGGCCGTGCGACCACCAGCAATGGCAGCGGGGATCGCCTCGCCGGCTACCGCGGGATCTCGGCCGACTGGGCAAGTCACCGCCGCAGATCTGCCGCTACTGGTGGCCAGTGCCGTGACGGCGATCGAATCGCAACCGTCGATCTCTGCCCGCATCCGCCAACGTATCCACCTCCTTGATCACGAACTGGTCGGCTCGGGTTCCTACGAACAGGTAGGGCAGGGGGAGCAGCGGCGGTTCCGCCTCGAACTGAAGGTGCCCGTGGGCGAGGGCATCAGCAGTTTTCAGCGAATTCAAACGGGCAAATATCTCTGGGTGTATGAAGAGATTGGCGGCCAATCGACGCTGTCGCAGATCGATATGGAACACGTGCGCCGGGTATTGGCGCAGCAGCGCAGCCCGCGCACTGGGCCCGGCCCGGCAAGTGGCATTGCGATGCCGCCGGACGGCTTGCCAAAACTGTTGGCGAATCTCAACGATGCCTTTCAGTTCACGGTCGTGCGGCAGGGATTTCTCGATCAACTTCCGGTTTGGCAATTGGAAGGAACTTGGAAGCCGGCCGCTTTGGCAGAATGGGCTGGCGATCAGAAGGACAAAATCCTCAAGGGGGAGCCGGTCAACTGGAAATCGCTACCGCGGCAAGTGCCGGATCGCATCGTGCTCACTCTCGGCCGAGATGACCTTTTCCCCTATCGCATGGAATACCTGCGCGAAGGGGCCGACGAAAAACTGGGGAGCCCCGGCGGCTTGATCGCCACGCTGGAATTGTTCGAAGTCCGTTTGGGCGGCCCGATCCCGCCGCAACGTTTTGTCTACCAGCCGGGCAATCGCACGTTCGTCAACGGCACCGACTCCTATCTGAAGCAACTCGGGATCACCGAGACGCCTGCGGCCGAAGATCTCCACTCCAAAGCTCCTGCGGCCGTACAGCGCTAAGTGTGGCCGCGCACTTCTTTCTCGTGCGGCTCCCACGCACATCTTTTTTCCCGGCGATTTTTGGTTGCTTTGCCCCCAGCATGGTGGGATGGCATAATGCGGCAGCGAAGCGTTGGGGCAAATTCTCGCCAGCCGTCGGACGTCTACTTCGCGCGTGTCCGATCGCGACCTCTTTGTGTGAGATGCGGCATGCAATGCGATCGTTTGCGACGGATCCATTGGGTGGGGTGCTTGTTCGTGTTGATCGCCGCTGCTTTGCCAGCGGGCCCCCGCGCGGTGCTTGCTGCGGAACAAGCGGCCGATCCAACGGGGCAGAGGGTGCAAAATCAATTGACCAAGGAGGAATTGGCCGATGGTTGGATTTTGCTGTTCGATGGCGAGACATTGTTCGGTTGGTCGGCAAGCAGCAAGGCCGATTGGCAAGTCGCGAATGGCGTGATATCGGCTGCCGGCGGCGAGCCGGGACTCTTGAACACGACCAATCCGTGGGGTGATTTCCAATTGAAATTCGATTTCCGCCGCGAAGAGAAGACGAACAGTGGCGTCTTTCTGCGCACCGTGGCGGTGCCGCATGACCCAACGACTGATTGTTATGAATTGAACATCGCTGCGCCCGAGGTCAGTCCGTTTCCGACCGGCAGCTTCGTTGGCCGGCAGAAGGCCAGCCAATTGCTTGATGCCGCCGACCGCTGGTCGACGGCCGAAGTTTCCGCCAAAGGAGGGCGCTTCTCGGTCAAAGTCGATGGCAAAGCGGTGCTCGATTTTACCGATGCCCAGCCGATCCGCCGCGGTTTGATCGGACTGCAATATAACGGCGGAAAGATCGAGTTTCGCAACGTGAAACTCAAGCCGCTCGGCTTGGAAAATCTGCTCGGCAAAGTCGACGCCGGCCCCGAAAGGCCGATCGAGGGTTGGACTGTCTTTCCCGACAAGAAGAGCGTCTTCACCCTGACCGATGGAACGCTGAACGTGAAAGGGGGAAATGGACAGCTGGAAAGCCAGCGGAAGTTTGGCGACTTTGTCTTTCAGATCGAGGTCTTTTCCAACGGCGAGCACCTCAACTCGGGTATCTTTTTCCGCTGCATTCCCGGTGAGTTCTTGAACGGCTACGAATGCCAGATCCAAAACGGTTTCAAAGACGGAGACCGCTCGCAACCGCTCGACTGTGGCACGGGCGGATTCTATCGGCGGCAAAACGCACGCCGGGTGATGGCCGACGATTTCAAATGGTTTCCGCTGACGCTCGTTGCTGCCGGCGATCACATGGCGGCCTGGGTTAACGGTTACCCGGTCAGCGATTGGACCGACGCGCGGGCAGCCGACGAAAACCCACGAAAGGGCCTGCGTGTCGCCGCCGGGACACTTGCGATCCAAGGACACGACGCCACGACCGACCTGTCGTTTCGCAAGCTACGTGCGGCCGAACTGCCAGCGCGATGAGCGATGGAACGAGCGGTCAATTGTCGCCGCGGCGATTGGGGATGCCGGGCTGAAGCCAAGTCACGCCGGCTTGCTGTTCCAGCCAGCGAATCCAGCCCAGATATCCGTCCTGTTGCCCCTCCATCGCGAGCGGGGCGTACTTTCGGAAATCGTCCAGCAAGAACTCGTGCTGCAATTCATCGCGCGGCGGCTCAAAACCTTTGACCCGAATCACGTAGGCAATCGTTTTTGGCTCGTTCATCGCCACGCGGACCTGGTCGGGGGAGGAATCAAACACCGCATCCATGAATTCCTTTCCCGGCGCTTCGACTCCATGCACCGGCGACAAGTGAGGCTGATTGGCGGTTGGGTCGAATGGAACGTTGCCGATCGTCATCCAAGTGAACGCACCTGTATCGACGACCTCGATTCCCTCCCGGCCCGCGAACAGCTCGATCAGCGGCTTTTCGGCTTTCCGTGTTTCCTTGGCCAGTTTCTCCGCCTCGGCGAGCGCCAGCTTGCGGGCCTCGACGAGCTTGAGCGCACGGATGACCTCCTTGCGCACCTCATCAAAATCAGGCACTCCCTCCGGCGTCTCTTGAACCTTCCAGGAAAGATAGACGTTGCCGTCGTTGTCCTCGGTCGGCTCGGGATTGTAGAGCCGATCGGGGAAACCGATCTCCACAAACGGAACACTTTGCCAGCCATTTCGCCCGGGCAACGGCTCGGTAAACGATTTTCCCAAGTCGGTGTTGGCGACCGCTTCGTCGGCGCTGATTAGAGACGTTTCGTGCGGCTCCAGAGGTTCGCCCGATACCAGCGCCGGCACGTCGAGTTCTTCGGGGGGCGTCAGGTCTTTGTCTTCGCCTTTGTGCGCTTCGTAGCTCGACCGGGCGCGCCCATATTCGCGAATCTTGCGGCCGACTCGGTCGAACGTATCGCGGATCAACGAGCCCGCCTTTTCGCCCGCCAAGGTGCTGCGGATTTCCTCTTCGACTTTCTCAAATGGCTCGTAAGTCGCCTCCTTCTGCTTCTCGCTCGGCTTTTCCGCCGCGGCAGTGTCGGCAGGCGGCGCAGCTCCATCGCTCGTCTCGGTCGCCGCGTCGGCGGCGGGTTTTTCCTCCGCCGGGGTATCGGTGGGTTTGTCGGCCACGGTCGTGTCCGCTGCCTTGCTGGTGCCGTCGGCGGGAGCCGGCTTGTCGTCAGCCTTTTGAGCTAGTGCGACCAACCTCAGCGACGACGCGGGCACCGTGCGGGATGACTTCTTGCCGCCAGCAGCCGCGGGGGCCGGTTTTTTGTCGCCCTCCGTTTCGCTCGATTTTTGACCGTCGTCCGAAGGCTTCGCATCGCCGCCCGACGCGTCGCCGCTCTTGCCGTTCTCCGACTGAGTGCCCTCGGCCGACGTCTCCGGCGATTTCGTTTCGTCCGCGCCGCCATCGGTCACGGGCGGCTTGCGTTCGCGGTAACGAATGTCCTTGTTCTTTTCGTAATAGGCGTGCAGTTCCTCGGACGTGATCTCCTTCGCGGCGCGATCTTTGAAGTCGGAGACCTTGCCCTTGAAGTATTGAAACATCGCCATCTTGGGCCGCTTGAAACCAGGGGTGGAGGAATTCGGCGTCGGCAGTACGTTGGCGTATTTCTC
>DATJTR010000741.1:0-3576 GCA_035503215.1 Pirellulales bacterium | reverse complement strand
TGGAAACGATTGGCCCGGCGAACTGCGACCAGGTTTATGACGCCGCCGCCCGGGCGATGGCCGCGCCCAACTGGACGGGCGAAGTGCTGCGGCGCAGCCGGCTGGAAGCGGTTTTCCTGACCAACGATTTTGACGATCCGCTGAACGATTTCGACACCGGTTTGTACGTACCGTGCCTGCGAACCGACGATTTGCTGTTCGGCCTGGCAAATCCAGCGGTTTGCGACCGGCTGGAACGAACCGCGGGCGCGATTCGCGATCCGCAATCGCTCGCGGCGGCCGTTGGCCGGTTGTTCGAGCATTTCGTCGGTCACGGAGCCCGGGCGTGTGCGGTGTCGCTGCCCCCCCACTTCACGCCGACAAAGGTTTCGGCGACCGCGGCGGCCGCGGCATTTGACGCAGTGTGGCGCAAGGGTCCGGCTGCCGATGCCGATGCCCGGCGCCGGCTGAGCCACTTCGTGTTTTGGAGCCTGAGCGAACATTGCGCCGAGTTCCAACTGCCTTTCGACCTGATGATTGGCGTCGAACGAGACGTGTATGCCGCCGGCGTGTACCAGGGACGCGACCTCTATGACAGCCGCGTCTCGCTGATCCAATATCGCGAGCTGCTCAACGCCTTTCCGCAGGTCACGTTTCCGATCTCGGTGCTGGCCAGCGTTACGAATCAGGAGCTGGTGAGCTTTAGTTGGATCTTTCCCAACGTCGTGACGTGCGGCCACTGGTGGTACTCGAACACGCCGGCTTATATCGAGCACGACCTGGCGGCCCGGCTGGAAGCCGTCCCTCGGTCCAAGCAGGTGGGCTATTACAGCGACATGTACAAGCTGGAGTTCGCCTTGCCCAAATTCGCCATGTACAAGCGGGTGCTGGCCAAAGTGCTGGCCGAGCGGTTCGTGCTCGACCGCGACTGGTCGGAAGAGCGGGCGATCGCGCTCGGCAAAACCGTGTTGCGGGACAACGTCGAGCGGGTCTTCTACGGCCGCCGGCCGGACTGCCGGCGCTAGCGCCGCACGTTTCGTCGAGAGGCTCGGCCTGGCCATGGCGCGAGAAGAAGAACCGCGCGAGAATCTGATCGCCGAAGCGACCGCGCTCGTCGAGCGCGTCGAGCTGTTGGCGTCCGGCCAACAGGAACCGATCGTGGCCGGCTTTCGGCGTGAGGGTTCGCTGAGCCTGTTTTTTGGCGACGATCCGGTTTATCAATTCAATGCCGCGAGGCAACTGCGGCGGGCGTATGTCGGCGGCCGGCTGTACAAGGCGGCCGGCGGCCGATTGCTCGAAATCACGCGTGAGCGGGATGCCGCTCGACTGCATCTCGCCAGCCGGGAGCTGACGCCAGCCGAATCGGCGAGATTCGTCGCCGGGCTGCAAAGCTTGCTCGACGGTCTCGCGACCAAACTGCGCGGTGGGCAGGTGCAAGTGGTCGCGACGGTGCCCTCGGATGCCGACGTCGTGGGACGGTTGGAGCTCTGGCTGGCGGAGCAGGGCGCGCACGTCGAAATCGCCCTCACGCCAAACGCGCGCTAGCGGCGAGAACGAACAACCGTTGCGGCCAGGCATTACCAAGCTGCGATGGTCTCAGTGTTGTGGCTGCACGCCGGCGGGCAGCGGTATGACTTCGGCCGTGCCAAGCGAGCTGTCGAGTTTCGTGCCTGGCGCGTGACTGCCGCGGCGCACATAACCGAGCGCGACCGTGGCTTGCTGGCGCGGCGAAAAGGCGGCGCTCGTCACGTGTCCGGCCTTGGCGGTGCCGGCCAGCAATTCCAAGCCCGGCGTCGCGTCCGGCCTGCCGGCGAAGCGCAGACCGACGAGCAATTGATTGACGTGCCCCAGTGCGTCGATGCGTGCGACGGTTTCTTGCCCGAGATAGCAGCCCTTGCGAAAGCTAATCGTTCGCGCGTCGCGGGCCACCTCTTGCGGCAGATTTCGCTCGCTGACGTCCTGGCCGTAGAGCGGAAACCCGGCCTCGATCCGCACGGCCTCGAATGCCGCGGCACCTACGAGCTTCGCCCCGCCGGCGGTGAGCGCATCGCGAATCGCTACGGCGGCCGATCGGTCGCTAAGAATCAGAAAGCCAACCGGGCCGACCAGATCGACGCGCCGCAACGTGACCAGGTGACCGGCGATCTGGGCCGGCGAGCTGGTCCAAGGATCGGCCGGAACGGCATCGCCGCATAACGATGCGAGAATCTGCGCCGACCGAGAACCCGTCAGCAGCCATTCGGCCCAGTCGGCGGTGCGATCGGCAAGCGTAACCCGCTCGCGAATCAGGTAGCGATCGAGATGTTTGACGATTGCCGGACCTTGGCCGGGAACCGTGTCCAGAACCAGTGCATCCGGCTCGGCGAAGACGAGTACGTGGGCCAGTATTTTGCCTTGCACGTTGGTCAGAAACGCCTCGCAGCCGGCGTGTACGGGGAGTTTCACGATCTCGTTGGTCGACAAGTTGTGGAGAAAACGTGCTCGGTCGTCTCCCGTGAGTTCGACAAGGGTTCGCCGGTTGAAATCGACGAGCGCAGCACCGGCGGTGAGCGCGTCGTAGTCGGCCAGTAATTCGGAATCGACCGTCGACATAACGTATGGGTGTGCTGAAGTTGGCAGCGTGTAAGGTTCTGCAGCGGTGGGAAATCAATCGCGCCGCGCCCGCGGAGGATTCGAGACCGAATCGTCGGCAAGGTCGTCTTCGCCTGCGGGGGTGGCAATCGCATACTGGGCATTGGCCAGCACGATGCAACTGGGTTGCTGAGCCACGAGCCGCTCGATTTGCTCGGCGTCTTCGATTGGCGTGAGACCAAGATCCTCGACTACGCTCGGCTCCAATCCGCTGAGCAGATAGATACGAGTGTGGCTGACGGCTTCGGCCAGCTCGGCGGCGGCCAAGGCGTCGACGGGACGGACGCGCACGATGTCGCGCATCGCCGCGGCGGGGCTTTCGGTGGCGACCAGGTGCTGCAAGGCCGGCCCGGCCGACTCTTTCAAATCGCTGCAGACGACGATCACGCCCCCTTCTTCCACCACACGTTCGGCGGAAGCCAGTGCGCGGGCTACATTCAGCCAGGTCTGTTCGCTCTCGGAGCCGGAGACGGCCGCGACAACCAGACTCGCCCGCCAAGGAACCGACGAACCCCAAGCCGCGAGGCAGCGCTCGCTGGCCGCGCGATCGACGACGCTGGCCTGACCGGCCAGCACGGCCAACAAACCATCGTCGCCGGCAGGAATCACCTGCACGAGAAAATGCACGCCCAACAACCAACTGGCCTGCTCGGCCTCGTGCCGCATGCGGCGAAGCTGGACGGGCGAGCGGGCCACGCGCGGCGCGCGGTAACGTTCGAGATTCTTGGCGTCGGAAAACGCGGGAAACAGTCCGCTGTGCAGCCCGAAGAAGCCGAGCGTGGCGTCAAGCCTTTGGCAGCCGACGGGAATGACCAGATCGGCATCGGCCAACACCCGATCGATGTACACCGGCTTGCCTTCGTCCGACGCCGCCAGGTAGGACAGCCGCTTGCGATCGGCCGGGTCGTGCGTCATCAGCGTAATCGACCGGCCGGCTCCCGTCTCAAATTCTTCGGAATCGGCGGC
>DATJTR010000740.1:0-3863 GCA_035503215.1 Pirellulales bacterium | reverse complement strand
TCAGCTTCATCGGCAATCGCAAGTTCACCAGCGAACAATTGGCTGCCGGCATGCAGCTGAAGGAGGGAGAATACTTTCTCCGCCGCAACCTCGATGCCGACATCACCCGCGTGCAGGACGTTTACGGCACGCAGGGCTACGTCTTCGCCAACGTGCAGCAGGAGCTGCGGTTCGAGGAAGAGCCGGGCGAGCTGAACGTCGTCTTCAGCGTCGAGGAAGGCAGCCGCTATGCCGTGGGCGAAATCCATGTCCACATTGCCGGAGATACGCCGCACACCCGCTTCAATGCCGTGCTCAACCGCCTGATGTTCCGCCCGGGCGACGTGATCAACACGCAAAAGATCCGCAATGCCGAGCGCCGGCTAAAAGCCTCCGGCCTGTTCGTGAACGACCCCTCGAAAGGGCAAACGCCCAAAATCACGTTCAGCGCGCCGGGCGAAGAAGATGAGACCGGCGTGGCCGAGCGTCCCTCCGGCCCGGGCGGCAAGGCCCGCGGCCAAAGCCCCGACGACGCCGGCGTGCGCAAGCTCGACATGCACGTCAAGGTCGACTTGAATCCCGAGGCGCAGGCCGTCGCCGAGGAAGAGCTTGGTCAAATGCCGGTCGAGCCGAACGATCCGCCGCAGCGCAAGTCGTGGTGGTGGCCGTTTGGAACCAAGGCCGCTCCGCCGGCTCCCGCCGCAGCCACCGCCCAAGCGGCGGCCGCTCAATCGCTGCCCACAGAACCCTATCCCCCGCAAATCGGCCCGGGCCGGAATCGTCCGGTTCGCGCGGTCCCGGTCGCAAATGTCAGCGCGCCAACCTTGCCCGTCGCGAACGTTGCACGCCCGGACATTGCCGCGCAGAACTTCCCCATTCAAAATCCGCCGGTCCGTAGCGTTCCGGGCCAAAACTGTCCGGCACCACTTCAGAACGCCGCCGCCCCGGTCGTTGCCGGCACATTGCCGCAAGCCGCTGCATCGCAAACCACCGTCCTCCGCCAGGCCATCCCGCAGCCCGCCGTGCCGCGCACCTCGCCATCGAGTCAGCCGACGGCGCAACCCGCCGTGGCGCCGGCAGCGCCGAATCGAAGCGTCCCTGCCGGAGCCGCTCCGCGGCAGTGGCCGCAGCAGCAAGCGATACCGCAATCCAGCGCCAACATTCCCCCGCTCGACATCGCGGCGGACGAAATCCTCACGGTGCGCGGCCAAGGCCCGGCCAGCAATGCCGTTCCTCCGCAGCCGCCAGGCCGCCAGCCGGCGCCTCCGGCCACAGCGGCTTCGGCCAACTACGCCCCGCCGGCTGGCCCCGCGGTAAATCCTACGGCTGCGAATCCTGCCGCCAACTCAAACGTTCCCATCGGCCCGGCTGTCCCGAACGGTTCGGCCGCGCCAGGGGCCCCTGCAGCTCCCGGCGCCCCGGGCTCGGCCGCCAGGCCCGCCGCAGCCACTGCGCCGCCGAAAGGGACGGCCGCCGTGTTGGCAGCGCTGACTTTGACCGAGCCGGTCTCGTTGAGCCAGTCGCTCAGCCAGGCCCGGAGCATGGCCCGCCCGCTGAACAATGCCGGCATGCCCGGCTATGGATTGCCGATCACCCAGAATGACGCCCCCGCTGCTCCTTCGGCCGCGAATTCCACCGCTCCGAACAAGCCGGCGGCGAGTCCGCCGCCTGCCGAGCGTGCGCCGGCCGGGCCGCCGCAAAGCGCGCCTCCCGTCGCGGCGACGCCCGTCTCTCCCGCGTTCGTTCCCTGGATCATTCGCGGTCAAAGCGGATACGGTGGCACCTTGGTGCAACCGATCTCCCCCGGTCCGCAATCGCCGCCGGTTTATTCTTCGTATTCATCGAGCGGCAACCCTGCGGGCTCCGGGGGCGTCGCCTTCCAATCGCCCGGCGGCACGATGGCGCCGCAGGGGCCGTTCAATCAACAGGGGCCGACCAGTCCGATCGCCCCCGAGGAACCCGAGACCTTGCCGGCGCTGCCGGTAAACGTAAACCAGGAAGAAACGCAGACCGGCAAGTTCATGTTCGGCGTGGGCGTGAACTCGAACGCCGGTCTGATCGGCAACATCGTGATCGACGAACAGAATTTCGATTGGAAGCGCTGGCCCAACGGCGTGGAAGATTGGCGCAACGGCACGGCCTTCCGCGGCGGCGGCCAACACTTCCGCATCGAATTGGCCCCCGGTACCGTCATGTCGCGGTACTTGCTCAGCTACAACAATCCGTACCTCTACGACACCAACGTCAGCTACGGCTGGAGCGGCTACTACTATCAACGCTTCTACTACGATTGGTACGAACAGCGGATGGGCGGCAAGGTCAATCTCGGCTATCAGTTCCGGCCCGACCTGGTCGGCACCGTTGGCGTGGGGGCCGAAAACGTGCGCATCGAGGATCCGCGCATCCTGATTCCCGATCTGGCCCAGGTGCTCGGCAACAACGGCCGCTTCGGTCTGACGTTCGCCCTATCCAACGATACGCGCGACAACACGTTCTTTCCCACCGAAGGTCGCTACATCAACGTGGCGTTCGAGCAGGTCACCGGCTCGTTCACCTATCCACGCCTGACCCTCGACATGCGGAAGTATTTTGTTCTCCATCAACGTGCCGACGGCTCGGGCCGCCAGGTGTTGGCTTTGTACAGCTACACCGGCGTCACCGGCGCGAACACGCCGATCTACGATCGCTTCTTCCTGGGCGGTATCGGCACGATTCGCGGTTTCTACTATCGCGATGCGTCGCCGACGTTTGACACCGTCCTCGATGGCGGTGATTTCACCAGCTACGGCACGATCGAATACACCGTTCCCGTCACGGCCGACGACATGTTCCGCCTGGCGTTCTTCGTCGACGGCGGTTTCGACGCCCGCACCTCGCTGGTCGAAGGCAACGATATCCGTATCGCCCCCGGTATCGGCATTCGTATTTCGGTGCCGGCGATGGGTCCGGCGCCGATCTCCGTCGACTTTGCCGTGCCGGTCGTCAAGAACGTGAACGACCAGAACCAGCTCGTCAACTTCGCGGTGGGCGTGGCCCGCTAAGGCTTGCAGCCGATTCTTCGGCCATCACCTTTCCCGGGGGAATCCGGCGAACTTCTCCGCATCCGAATCGGTCTTGTCCGATCGGGCCAATTCGGGCACAGTACGCGACCCCCAGCCCGTGGGCTGTTCTCGCTCGCCGCCTGCTCCTAGGATGGTGGGCAGCCGGCCACCGGGCGGAAAGGCCTGGCTAAGACACTCCGCGTTTGACGTAACTCCCTGGAATCGCCTGCCTTGGTGCCTAATCCCGCCCCGCCGTCCGCACGCCTTGCGGTCAGCGATACGTCCAATTTCGTTCTCATCCGCCGCATGCTGGCGCTGGCATGGCGCTATCGCGCCGCTTGCGTCCAAGTCGTGCTGCAGCAACTCGTGCTCGTGGCCCTGGGCCTGTCGGGCTTGGGTTTGACCGGCCTGGGGATCGACGTCATCCGCCGCGCGGCCGAAGGAACCGCCGTGCCGCGCTGGCCCTGGGGCAGCGAAATCCCGGCCCATTGGCCGCCGCTGCCCGTCGTGGGGGGCATCGCGCTGGCCATCCTGGCTCTGGCCTTGCTGCAATCGTCGCTGCGCTATCACACCACGCTGGTCGTCGCCAGGCTGTCGCAAGACATCGTCGTCCAATTACGCAGCGATGTTTACGACAAGCTGCAGCGGCTCAGCTTCCGCTTCTTCGATGCCAACGCTGCCAGTTCGATCATCAATCGCGTGGCCGGCGACGTGCAGGCAATGCGGCTGTTCGTCGACGGCGTGATCATCGAAGTCTTGACGGTGCTGTTGTCGCTGGCGGTCTATCTGGCCTACATGCTCTCGATCCACGTGGGGCTGACGCTGGCTTCGCTGGCCACGACG
>DATJTR010000739.1:0-3746 GCA_035503215.1 Pirellulales bacterium | reverse complement strand
GGGCGCCGTAGCGAATGTTGTTGAAGACCGTGTCGTCGAACAGCAGCGTCTCCTGCGTCACCAGGCCGATCTGGCTGCGCAGGTCGCGTAGTCGCCGGTCGCGGATGTCGACGCCATCAATCAGCACCCGGCCGTGTTGCGGATCGAAAAAGCGGGGAACGAGATTGGCCAGCGTGCTTTTGCCGCAGCCGTTGGCGCCGACGATGGCGATCGTCTCGCCGAATTCCATCCGCAGGCTGACGCTGGAGAGGACCGGACGATCGGCCGTGTATGAAAACGAGATGTTTTCGAACACCAGCTCGCGGTGATGCCGTGGCAACTGGCGATGGCCGCGGGGTTCGACCAGCGACGGCTGGCGATCGAGCAGTTGGAACACGCGGTCGCTGGCGGCGGCAGCCCGCTGCAGGCGGCTGTAGACTTCCGACATCTTGCGGACCGGATCGCTGACGCCGGCCAACAGGCCGTAGAAAATGAGCAGCCCGCTCATCGTCAGCGGTCGATCGGTCATGCGGATGCCGAACAAATGAGTGTGCTGATTGAGCACCAGGTAGGCGCCGGCCAGGATCGCCACGCAGATGATGAAGATGCCCATCACTTCGGTGATCGGGTTGATCAGCGAGTCGAGCATGGCGATGCGCATTCCGTGACGGAAGCAATGTTTGCCGATCTCGTGGAAGCGGCGGCGTTCGTAGCGTTCCATGGTGAACGCCTTCACGACTTTGATGCCGGAGAACGTTTCGACCAGGATGCCGAACATCGAGGACATCTTTTCCATGGCCCGGCGATTCGCCCGCTTGGCCGAGCGAGTGAGCCGAGCGATGAGATAGAAGGACAGCGGCGCAACGACCAACGACAACACCAGCAGCTTCCAGCAGATCCAGGCGGCACCCACGAGGCAGGCCACCATTTTCAGCGGCTCGCGAATCAAGCGGCCGTAGATCACCGAAATGCCGCCGCCAACGCCGTCCATGTCGTACGTGAAGCGGCTCAGCAGGTCGCTGGTGCCGGCTTCGCCGAAGCTGAGCAGGTCCATCCGCAGCGTTTGCCGATAGAACTTCTTGCGCAGATCGAACATCACCAGGCTGGTCAGCCGCTCGACCAGCACGGTGCCACCGGCCAAGAGCAAGTCTTTGACGATGGTGCCCACCATCAGGCCGCAAATCAGCACGACCAGGGTTTGGAACGGATCGGCTGGAGCGTAGCGATCGACGTAGGGCTTCGTGCGCTCGTACCAATACAGAGCCCGCTCTTCAGCTTCAAGCCGAGCGAGCTTGCGATCGGCGTCGACTTCCAACGCGCGTCGCTCGCCTTCTGGGGCCGCGGCGACTTGCTCGGTCAGCGAGGCCGTTTCCTGCTTCAGCTCGCCGATCAAGCGCTGGGAGTCGGCGATGCGGCCGTCCAACCCTTGGCTGAGCGACTGCCCCTTGAAGATGACGTCGAGCACCGGATACATCGCCCCGATATTGGCACCCCAGAGGGTGGCCACGACGAAGGCGCAGGCCACGATGCCGGCGATCGTCCAGCGGTAGCGGAGACTCATCTTGAAGGCACGAAAGAAGTTGTTCATCAGAAAGCTCTGCGCAGGCTGAATGAAAGCCAGAAAGACGCGGCCGTGCGTCCCTCGACGCTACCCAGGCGGCCCGGGACCCAGCCGCATTGCCCGCCAAGCGACGAAATGCCTTGCGGCGCGGCGACTTTCGGCAGTTGTCGCTGCTCGCCGGCAGGCTCGTGCCAAGCCCGTCCCGCCTGAGAGGGGAACCTTGTACCAGAAGGGCCAGAATCGGCAAAGAGCGGGTGCGAATGTGGATTTGAGGATGCGCGCGAAACTGGGTGGCAACGCGGCCCAGGACGTCTGCTGGCACGCGATTTCGCCCGGTTTTCGGCCCAGATCGCGAGTCTGCGCGAGGCAGCGGTTGTGTCGGACGTGCCAGTTGGTCCGATTTTTTGAACTTTGCCGGTCGTGCGGACGATACAGCCACTATACGGCCCAAGACCTTTGGCCTGAAAGGAATCAAAACCATGAAACGGATGTTGTTTGCTTTGCTGGCCGTGACGGCGCTGGGAGCGTCGAGCGGCTGCTGTTGTTTGGAAAATTGGTGGTGCCGGCCGTGGGGATGCGGCTGCTGGGGCGCGAACGCCTGTGGCGGCTGCGGTGGCTGCGGCAGCAGTGGCTGTGGCTGCGGCGACTCTTGTGGCGGCTGCGACTCTTGTGGCGGCGGCTGCGGATGCGCCCAAAACGGCCCTCGGGGTGGCTATGGTGGCGCCACCCAGGGCTACGCTCAGAACTGCAACCGGCGCGGCTGCAGCCGTAACGGTTGCTGCAACAACGGTTATCAATACGGCGCGGATCAATACGCCGAAGACGTCGGCCCTCCGGGCGGACAGGTCACGTATCCGTACTACACGACCCGCGGACCGCGCGACTTCCTGGCGCGGAATCCCAACTCGATCGGGCCGTGATTTGACATGAGGACCGGTCACGGTCAGGCCACCGGCGATTCGGTCCTTCGCGGGTGAACTCTCGACGTGGGTGGGTTCAATCCATAGCCGTTGCGCTTCCGGGGTAAGTCCGACCGGAAGCGCGGCGGCTTTTTTTTGCGCGCTGGATGCGGCAACGAGGGGCTCCGGACAGCGCGGGCCGGCCCAAGCATAGCGGGCGGCCGCCGGCCGATGCGGTTGACCGCGCCGGGGGCGGCCCTGTCTTGAGGGCGCGAACGATTGCTTGGCGCTGGCGTGGGGGTTATGGTGATTTCCGTTCCCGCCCCGAAACCTTCGTCCCACCCTATTCGCCTTTCGAGGAGTGTCGAACGATGAGTGCTCGCAATCGCAATTCACGGCGCGATTTCATGAAAACCACCGCGGCGCTGGGCGTCGGCTATTGGGTGGCCGGCCGGGCCACGGCTGACGACGCCCCGAAGCCGAACGAATCGCCGTCGGAAAAAGTCCGCTTCGCCTGCATCGGCGTCGAGGGAAAGGGGAGCAGCGACGCGGGGGACGCCGGCAAATTTGGGCAGGTGGTGGCGATTTGCGACGTCGATGACGACCGGCTGAACAAAGCCGCCCAGCGCTTTCCCGATGCGAAAAAATTCTACGACTACCGCGATCTGTTCGACGAAATGTCCGGGCAGTTCGACGCCGTGACGGTGAGCACTCCCGACCACATGCACGCCGTGGTATCGGTGCGGGCGATGAAAGAAGGCAAAGCGGTGTTTTGTCAGAAGCCGCTGACGCGTTCGATTGGCGAAGCGCGCCGCGTGAGCCAGGTGGCCCGCGAGATGAAAGTCGCCACGCAGATGGGCAATCAAGGCACGGCCTCCCCTGGGTTGCGCAAATGCGCGGCCATCGTGCAGGCCGGCGCGCTGGGGCCAGTGCACGAAGTGCACGTGTGGACGAACCGGCCGATCTGGCCGCAGGGAGTGGCGCGTCCCGAGTCCAAGCCGATCCCCAAGAACCTGCATTGGAACCAGTGGCTGGGCGTCGCGCCGAAGCGCGATTACGCCGACGGTTATCATCCGTTCGCCTGGCGCGGCTGGTGGGATTTCGGTTCGGGTGCGTTGGGAGACATGGGCTGTCACATGATGAACCAGCCCTACATGGCGCTCGATCTGCGCGATCCGATTTCGGTGATGGCCGAAACGTCGGGGCACAACAAGGAGAGCTATCCGAAGTGGTCGATTATCCAATACGAATTCGCGGCGACCGACAAGCGGCCCGCCGTGAAGCTCACCTGGTACGACGGCGGCAAG
>DATJTR010000738.1:0-5005 GCA_035503215.1 Pirellulales bacterium | reverse complement strand
CCACGCTCGATCATCCCTTGAATCGGCCGGTCATCGATACCCAGCGGAACTTGGTTGTCGAAGGTTATGGGATTCTGCAGCCACGGGTGAACACGAGCCTGGCAAGTGCCAACCGATCGCTGCTCGTCAGAATCTTCGGTGGTGAGCCGGGCATCGATCCCTACTCCCGCGTCGTTTCCGACGTGTACCAGGATGTTTTTCAGGAAGGCTCGTTCATCGGCAAGGGCATCTACGACGTCGACGCGTTCGAGCGAGTTTTCGAGAACCGCTTTCCGGATAATCTCATCCTCAGTCACGATCTCCTCGAAGGCTGTTACGTTCGTTCCGGGCTGGTGAGCGACGTCATGCTGTTCGAGGATTATCCGAGCCGGTATCTGGCCGATGCCGCCCGGCGTCATCGTTGGATCCGCGGCGATTGGCAGATCGCACGCTGGATTCTGCCCCGGGTGCCCGATCGGGCCGGCCATGCGGTAAAAAACCCCCTCTCCTTTTTGTCGCGGTGGAAGATTCTTGACAATCTCCGTCGCAGCCTGGTGCCACCCGCGGAATTGACCTTGCTTTTGCTGAGTTGGCTCGCGTTCGATTCTTTGGGAGCTTGGACCTTGTTGGTAGTCGCAGTGGTGGCGGCTCCGTTTTTACTGGCCGTGCCCGGCGACCTGCACAAGCCGAAGGACACACCGCTGCGGCTTCACTGGCGGGGGGCGTTGGGCGCGGTCACCCGCCGAGCGGTGCAATGCCTTCTTACGCTGACCTTCCTGCCGCACACGGCGATCATGAATGCCGATGCCGTCGTTCGGACGTTGTTTCGGCTGCTGGTGAGTCGTCGACATTTGCTCGAATGGCGCACGGCGAGCGACGCGGAGCTGCACGGCGGCACCGGCCTGCGGGGATCGCTGGCTGCCAACTGGTACTCGCCGGCAATCTCAGCCTCGATGGCGCTCGTTTTGGCTGCCACTCGTCCGGCCGGGTTACGATTCGCCGGCTTGCTTCTGGCACTGTGGTTTACCGCCCCGGCGATCGGATGGTGGATCAGTCTGCCGATTGCCAAGCGCGCGATCGAGCTATCGAGCGAAGAGATGCAGTTCCTGCGGCGGATGGCTCGCCGCACTTGGCGATTCTTCGAAACTTTTGTCGGCCCAGAAGACAATTGGCTGCCGCCGGACAATTATCAAGAACATCCAGTGGCGGTGATCGCACATCGCACCTCGCCCACCAACATCGGCCTTTCGCTGTTGGCCAATCTCGCTGCCTACGATCTTGGTTATGTTTCTGCCGGCAAGCTCGTGGCGCGCACCACGGCCTCACTGCGCACGCTGCAAAAACTGGAACGCTACCAGGGACACTTGCTGAACTGGTACGACACGCGCACGCTGGCCCCGATCTCTCCACGCTACGTCTCTACGGTCGATAGCGGCAATTTCGTCGGGCATATGTTGACCCTGGAAGTCGGGCTGGGAGAACTGCTCGACGCATCCATTTTTTCACCGGCCCAGTTCGCTGGCCTGATCGACACGATTAAGGTCTTTCTCGACGTGGCTGACGGCTCGGCAGTCGCAAAGCGACAGGTCGAGAGGGGCCAGGATTCGCTGTCGCGGCTGAGAATCTTGCTCGACGAGCTTCATGAGCCGCGCGGCGGTTTGGCGGCGGCGAATGAACTGCTCTCTCGGCTCGTCGTAGTGACGGCCGAGATGGCCCGGGAGTGCTCGGCCCATCCGCACGAGGAACGAACCGCTTGGGCTACCGCGCTCGATATGCAAGCCCACGACGCCCTGCAAGAGCTGCATTATTTGGCTCCGTGGCTGGCGCTGCCACCGGCCGCAGGGGAGGCACGGTCGTGCCCCGACCCGAGTTGCCAAGCCGCTCTCGGCCGGCTGCTCGCGCGGCTCGATCAGCCTTTGACGCTGCGCGAGACGGCTCGGCTGCATGTCGATTGGTCTGCTACGATCGATCAGCTGCTTGAACCTCAGGCCGCCACCGCTGATGGTCCACGACCATCGGCGGCATTTGCCGAAGCGTGCGCCGAGGCGAGCAATCGGGCGACGAAGCGAATCGAGGCGATTTGGGCACTACGTCAGCAATGTAACGACTTCACGCAAATCGATTACGGATTCTTGTACGACCGCGCACGCAACCTGCTGACGATCGGTTACAACCTCGATCAACGCGGCCGCGATCCGAGCTTTTACGATCTGCTGGCTTCCGAGGCCCGCCTGTGCAGCTTCTTGGGCATCGCCCAAGGCTCGTTGCCGCAGGATCACTGGTTCGCACTCGGGCGGCTGCTCACCACGAACGACGGTTCTCCGGTCCTCTTGTCGTGGAGCGGATCGATGTTCGAGTATCTGATGCCGATGCTCGTCATGCCGTCTTACGAAAACACCCTGCTCGAGCAAACCTGCCGAGCGGCTGTCCAGCGACAGATCGAATATGGTCGGCGGCGCAGAGTGCCCTGGGGGATTTCCGAATCGGGCTACAACGTCACCGATGCTAATCTGAACTATCAGTATCGCGCTTTCGGAGTTCCGGGACTTGGCTTCAAACGCGGGCTGGCCGAAGACCTGGTCGTTGCCCCCTACGCCAGCGTACTGGCCGTGATGATCACACCCCGGGAAGCCTGCATCAATTTACGGCAAATGGTCGTCGACGGATTTCTCGGACCCTATGGTCTGTTCGAAGCCATCGATTACACCCCCGCGCGCGTTCCCGTGGGGCAAGTCTATGCGGTCGTACGTTCGTTCATGGCACATCACCAGGGTATGAGCCTGCTGAGCCTGGCCAATTCGCTGCTCGACCGGCCGATGCCGCGGCGGTTCTCGGCCAACCCCTTGGTTCGGGCCAGCGAGCTCTTGTTGCAGGAGCGAATTCCCAAAGTTGCTCCGTTCTATCCGCATTCGGCCGAGGCCATGAGCTCCGGCCAGATTTCGAGCGGGCACGAAGCACTGTTGCGGGTTTTTTCCACGCCGCAAACCGCGACACCCGAGGTGCATCTGCTCTCGAACGGCCGTTATCACGTCATGGTCACCAACGCCGGCGGCGGCTACAGCCGCTGGAAGGAGACGGCCCTCACTCGCTGGGACGAAGACGGCACGTGTGACCATCGCGGGCTGTTCTGTTACTTTCGCGACACCACCAGCGGGGAGGTCTGGTCGACCGCCCACCAGCCGACACTGCGCAAGGCCGACGTCTATGAGGCGATTTTCACGCAAGCCCGAGCCGAATTCCATCGCCAGGACTTTGGAATCGATGTGCACACCGACATTGCAGTGTCCCCCGAAGACGACGTCGAACTGCGGCGGCTTACCATCACGAACCGCTCGCGAGTGACTCGAACGCTGGAGTTGACGAGCTACGCCGAAGTGGTACTGACGGCGCCGGCCGCCGATCTTGCCCATCCGGCTTTCAGCAATCTGTTCGTGCAAACCGAGATCCTTTTCAACCGGCAGTCGATCCTCGCCACGCGCCGGCCGCGTTCGTCGGGCGATTCCCTGCCATGGATGTTCCATCTGATGGCCACGCGCGCCACGCGGAGCGAAGCCACCAGTTACGAGACCGATCGAGCAAAGTTCCTGGGTCGGGGAGCAGACGTATCTCGGCCGCAGGCTGTTGGCCCAGGCGTGCCCCTCTCCGGCAGCGAGGGTTCCGTTCTCGACCCAATCGTGGCGATCCGCTCGGTCGTCGTCATCGAACCGGATGAGAGTGCGGTCGTCGACGTGGTGCTGGGAATCGCCGGCACGCGCGAATCGGTCCTTGGGTTGGTGGAGAAATATCACGACCGGAACCTGGCCGATCGGGCCTTCGATTTGGCCTTCACCCACAGCCAAGTCTTACTCCAGCACCTGAACATTGCCGAACCCGACGCGCAACACTATGGCCGCCTGGCCGGCGCGATCGTTTATTCGCAACCCAGTCGCCGCGCTCCGGCCAGCGTGCTGCTCAAGAATCGGCGCGGACAATCCGGCTTATGGGGTTATGGCATCTCCGGCGACTTGCCGATCGTGCTGTTGCGGATCAGCGAGGTGGCACGGATGGACCTCGTGCGGCAACTTGTCCGCGCGCACAGTTATTGGCGGTCGAAGGGACTGGCCGTCGATCTGGTGATTTGGAACGAAGATCATTCCGGTTATCGCCAGGAACTGCACGACCAGATCATGGGGTTAATGACTTCGCAAGTCGATTCCCAGGCGATCGAACGCCCCGGCGGCATCTTTTTGCGCCGCGCAGACCAGATGCCAGAGGAGGATCGGGTGCTGATGCAAAGCGTCGCCCGGATCATTTTCACCGACAGCGGCGGCACCTTCGTCGATCAAGTCGAACGGCGGAGCCGGCTCGAAACACCCGTTCCGGCCTTCACTCCCGTACGGCAGTCACGCCCTGCGGCAGCGGGTGAGTCCGTGCCAGGCGGACTACGTCTGGCTAACGCCCATGGCGGCTTCGCGGCCGGGGGACGTGAATATGTGATCGCCACGTCCGCCGCGACGCGTACAGCCGCCCCGTGGGCCAACGTGCTGGCCAATCCGACGTTTGGAACGGTCGTGTCCGAATCGGGAGGTGCCTACACCTGGGCCGAAAACGCGCACGAGTTCCGGCTCACCCCCTGGTACAACGACCCGGTCACCGATCAAAGCGGCGAAGCATTTTACGTACGCGACGACGAAACCGGCCGATTCTGGTCCCCGACGCCTTTGCCGGCGGGCGGTGCGGCCACGTATGTCACGCGGCACGGTTTCGGCTACAGCGTCCATGAGTGCCTCGATCAGGGCATTCGCTCGGAAATGACCACGCTGGTCGCGACCGATGCGCCGGTCAAATTCGTCATTTTGAAATTGAAGAACGAATCCGCCCAGCGCCGCCGCTTATCGCTCTGGGGCTATGTCGAATGGGTCCTGGGCGAATCGCGGTCGCGCTCCATGATGCACACCGCGACCGAAATCGACGCCAAGTGCGGGGCCCTTTTCGCGCAAAACCCCTATAGCGCCGACTTTGGCGACTGGGTCGCGTTCTTGGACTC
>DATJTR010000737.1:0-4694 GCA_035503215.1 Pirellulales bacterium | reverse complement strand
CTGATTCCCGCCAAGATCGGCCGGCAGACGACCAAGCCTGCGACGGGCTATTGGCGGCGGCAAATGCAGCAGCGTATTCATCTCACCCGCTATTCCCAACGATGGCAGGTCGAAACGGTCAACAGCATGCTCAAACGGCTCCTCGGCTCGGCCTTGCGAGCCCGCTCGTATTGGAGCCAGTGCCGCGAAATTCTGTTGCGAGTCATTACACTGAACGTCATGATCCTCAGACGAGCCTAAGGTTTCTACAGAGCAGGTCAGAACTATTTATTTGGGGGGATCCGAATTCGCGGCCGCGCTCAGGAAAATAGTTCTGACCCGTTTGTCGTTGTGAGCGGGCCCCAAGCGATTGCGCGAGGATTGCTTGCGTTGAGCGCGCTGGGTGGCACGCTCTGAGGTCCTCCGAAGGGCGTGCAAGATGCGCCGCTCACCTGTCCCTCACGTCCACTCGCCTCGACCGGCGTAGCGTGAGATAACCGAGCGCCGATCGCCGGCGTTGGAATGGCGTGGTAACCGTAGCACTGTGGACCACGCCCTTCGGAGGACCTCAGAGCGTGCCACCCCGCTCGATCCGCAGCGCTGGCCCTATCCTAGTTCGCCGCCAGCGCGTGCGTGGTGATCTCGCGCTTCGACGGCGTAAAGCCCCACCAATCCAGCAGCTTCAGCCACTGCTTCCACGCCGCGACATAAATCGCCAGGCCGGCCAGCGTCGCCAGCGCGATCGGGAACCATTTCAGGTCCCCCTCAACGCTGGTAAACATCGGCTCCCCTTGCGTTTCGCGAAACGCGTAACGATGGAATGGCCCGTCCAGATGGCACTGCCGATACGCGCCGCCAGCGGGGGACGGTTCCCACGGCCCGCTGACCGTGCCGGCGGGCAGCTCGTGCGCGACCGCCAGCTCGTCGACCGCGATCTTCGGCAAGACGAAATTGTAGCCGCACCAGAGAATCACGATCGCCGCGAACAGGGTCGTCGGCAGAAAATAGACCAGGCTCAACCAGACGAAGCGTTTCGCCCGGCGCCGCAGTTCCTCGTGCCGTAGATTCTCGTCCATTGGCTTCCTCCTATCGTTCGATGGCCGGGGCTCCCCATCGTCGCTGCTCGTCATGGCCCCTCAGCAAACCTAGCTCAAAACGGCCTGCCGAACGGCCCGCATTTCCGCCCAGGCCGCAAAATCGTCAAAGCCCGGGCCGACAGCACCGGCCACCGTGGCAAAGCGCGTGACAGCCGGCGGCCAAACTGGGACAATGACCGGCCGCGGCGACTTCGCACCTCAAAATCATCGGCGGCATCCAAGGAGGAACGGCCATGGCCAGCGCGAAGGAGTATTCCGGTTACGATCTGTTGCACAATCCCCGCCTGAACAAAGGCTCGGCTTTCACCGCGGCCGAGCGGCAGCGGTACCGGCTCGATGGCCTGTTGCCGCCGCACGTCAACACCCTCGAGCTGCAGATCGCCCGCACGCACGCTCAGCTCGACAAGTTCGACACCGACCTGCACAAGTATCTGTTCCTGTCCGACCTGCAGGCCCGGAACGAGACGTTGTATTTCGCCGTCTTGATGTCCGACCCGGCCAAGTTCATGCCGCTGGTCTACACGCCCACGGTCGGCGAAGCCTGCCAGAAATTCGACCACATTTTCCACGCCGCCCGCGGCCTCTACATTCCTATCACCGCTCGCGGCCACGTCCGCGATCTGCTGGCCAACTGGCCGGAGAAGGACGTGCGGTTCATCGTCGTCACCGACGGCGAACGCATCCTCGGCCTGGGCGATCAGGGGATCGGCGGCATGGGCATTCCCATCGGCAAGTTGTCGCTCTACACCGCCTGCGCCGGCGTGCCGCCGAAATTCAATCTGCCGATCACGCTCGACGTCGGCACGAACAACCAAGCACTGCTCGAAGATCCGCTCTATCTGGGCCTGCGGCAAAATCGCGTTCGCGGGGTGGAGTACGACGCCTTCATCGACGAGTTCGTCACCGCCGTGCAAGCCGCTTATCCCAAGTGCTGCCTGCAGTGGGAAGATTTTGCCAATATCAACGCCGTGCCGATCCTGGCTCGCTACCGCGACAAGATCTGCACGTTCAACGACGACATCCAGGGGACCGCGGCCGTCGCCCTGGCCGGCATCTATGGCGCCCTGCGGATCAGCGGCCAAAAACTTTCGGCCCAGCGGTTCTTGTTCCTGGGCGCAGGCTCGGCCGGCACCGGCATCGCCGACCTGATCAGCCAGGCCATGGCCACCGAGGGACTATCGCTCTCCGACGCCCGGCGGCGCAACGCCCTGTTCGACATTCACGGCCTGCTCGTCAAGTCGCGCAGCGACCTGGCCGATTTTCAAAAGCCTTTCGCCCTCGAGGCCGCTCCGCAGGCGTCGTTCGTCGAGGCGGTGCGGCAGCTCAAGCCGACCGGAATCATCGGCGTCAGCTCGGTTCCCAAGGCGTTCAACCAGCAGGTCATTCAGGCGATGGCCGAAATCAACGGCCGGCCGATCATTTTCCCCTATTCGAATCCGACTTCGCGCTCGGAGTGTACGGCCGAAGAGGCGTATCGCTGGTCGGACGGGCGGGCGATTTTCGCCTCCGGCAGCCCATTTCCGCCGTTGCAATATGGAGGCCGCACGTTCGTCCCCAGCCAGGGCAACAATGTCTACGTTTTTCCGGCGATGGGCATGGCCGTGCTGGCCACCGAGGCCACGCGCGTGACCGAAGAGATGTTCATCGTGGCCGCCAAGGCGATCGCCGAGCAGGTGACGAAAGAGAATCTCGACAGCGGAGTGATCTATCCGCCGCGGAGCAAGATATTTGCCGCCTCGCTGCACGTGGCCGCCCGCGTGGCCGAATTCATCTTCGACCACGACCTGGCCCGCGTCCGCCGTCCCGACGACGTGGCCGCCTTCATCCGCGCCTTCGCCTATCAGCCGATCTATCCGCCGCCGAACGTGTGAGCCGCGGTACAATCCGCTGCTCTCCTACTAACCCGACGCGCCAGCGAGGACGCTGGACGTTGTGATAATCGTGGCGCTGGGCGAGCGCGGATTCCCTCGCTCGCGCTTCGGGTTAGCGGGTTCGCTCCCGCGTGCCCCTCTTTACATGATCTGGCATGCTTCGTCGAACGAGAGCCGTGGATTGCGCGGATACAGCTTTTCCCGGTCGCCGTAGCCCAGGTTGCAGAGAAAATTCGATTTGACCGGCGTGCCGGCGAAGAACAGCCGATCGACCTCCTGGTTGTTGAACCCCGACATCGGCCCGCAGTCGAGCCCCAAGCTGCGGGCGGCCAACATCAAGTAAGCCCCCTGCAGCGACGAATTCCGCAAGGCGATGTATTCCAGCGCCTGTTCGGGCAGGTATTCGAAATTGCTTTTCATGTTGCCGTGCGGAAACAGGTAGGGCAGCTTCTCGTAAAACCGCACGTCCATCGCCACGATCGCCGTGACCGGCGCCGCCATCGTCTTGGCCACGTTGCCCGGACTGAGCGTCCCCTTGAGCATCTCCTTGGCCACGGGCGACTTCGCGAACACTATGCGCATCGGCGACATATTGGCCGAAGTCGGCCCCCACTTGGCCAGCTCGTACACCTCGCGCAGCAGCTCGTCGTCCACCGGCTTGTCGAGCCAGAAGTTGTGCGTGTGGGCCTCGCTAAAAATCTGCTTCCGCGCTGCCTCGTCGATCGCTTGATTCATGCTCTCACCACCAGATCCATCGGGTTGCCCGCGCGGCGACAGTTCGGCCGAACCGCGCGAACGAAACACCACCCGCGTCCGTAAAGGAACGCGCGGATGATCGGGCCGGACATTGTAACGAAAACCGGTAACGAAAAGCGTCACCCGTGCGGGCGAGATCGTACCTCTCTCCCCATGCACCAGGGGTCGGAGAGTCGTAGCGGTTAAACCGGGAACTGTGTCAAACAAAAAAGCGCCCACACGGGAAAAATCGCCAATTCGCTAGGCTTTTTCCGGCCCGCAGCGCAGAATGAAATGAGGTCTAGTTTCCGAGGCCTGTGGCGGTCACCTCGTTGATCGCGCCCCAGCCAGGGCGGCGATCCCCAAAGTGCGATCGGCCGATCGTGCTCGTTCAATTTCGCCAGTGCCGTGCGTGTCCGCGTGCTCCCGCGCGCATCGCAGGCACTGGTTAACTGTCGTGCAGGGTAGCGCGTTCTGGCGGAGATCATCATGGCTACCAGGCGGCGGTTTTTCCCACGGCAATCCGGCTCACCCGATTCGTCGGCGTCATCCACCAATCCGCGTCCTGCATTGCCTCGCCGACTCGCCCGATTCGAGCGGCTCGAAGCGCGCGAGATGCTCAGCGGCTCGACCGGTCCCACGGTGACCAGCGTCACCACCACCGAAAACGTCCAGGCTTCGGGGTTGGTGATCCAGCCGGGGGCCGGCCAGACCTCGGTGGCCTACTTCCATATTTACGGCATCACCGGCGGCACGCTCTACGAGAACAACGGCACCACGCCGATCGCCAATAACAGTTACATCACCGTGGCCGAGGGAGAAGCCGGACTCAAGTTCACCCCCAATGCCAATTTGCTCATCCCGGGGGGCTTTACCGTCGGAGAATCGACGACCGCCGGCGCCAGCGGGTCGATCGGCACCACGGCCCGGGACACGGTCACCGTCTGGCTGGCCGGTCCCTCGGTGGCGAGTACCACCACGGTCGAGAACACCCAGACTTCGATCATGAAGA
>DATJTR010000736.1:0-4468 GCA_035503215.1 Pirellulales bacterium | reverse complement strand
ATGTTCTTCGTACACGGCTTTTCGCAGTACATGTCCTTGCCGGCGTTGGCGGCGTTGACCGCGGCCGTGCAGTGCCAGTTGGGACCGGTGGCGATCAGCACCGCGTCGATGTCCTGGCGATCGAGCAGTTCGCGGAAGTCGCGATAACGATCGCAATTCTCGTTGCCGTATTTCTTATCGACCAACTGCTTGATCGCGTCGCGGCGGGCGGCCTTCACGTCGCAGACGGCAGCGAACTGCACGTCTTTTTGTTCCAAGAAGCAACCCAGGTCGTAGGTGCCGCGATTGCCGATGCCGATGCCCCCCAGCACGATCCGCTCGCTGGGCGGAACCGCGCCGTCGAGCCCCAAGGCCGAGCTGGGGATGATTTCGGGGGCCACGACCGCGGCGGCGCCGGCCGCCAGCGTGGTTTTCAAAAACCCGCGGCGGTGAAGTTGGGATTTCGGCTTGGACATGCTTACCCTCTCCTAAATCGTGCTGGGACCAAAGATCGAAACGGGCCCGATGGGGCTGCCGCCACTCGCGCGCTGGGTGGACGCAGGGGCAGCCGGGGCCGTGAATCTCGGTTAGAAAGCTTGGGGGTGAAAATCGGGGCCGTGGGGTCGCGGCCCGTAAAGCCACAGCATAACCCGGGAGAGAGCCCATTTCCACGGTCTCTTGGCCAGGGCCGAGGTGCCGACGTCGAGAAGCCGCTGCCTCGGTCCAAACGGCCTTTACCCCCAATTGGGATGGCTAATCGGCCACGTTACGGCCGTAGCGGGCCGGAATCCCGGGCTTCCCTTGATGGGGTAGATGTAGATCGAGTAGCCAGCCGTTCGCACGGCATGCCATCAGCGCGGAGCCCCGCCGCGGCCGGTTTGCGGCTTGGGCGCGGCTTGCTCGATCTCCTCGGAATTCTCCAGATGGCGCCCTAGCAGAAAGTTTACCGGCTGCGCGCCAGTGCGTACGTACACTGCTGCCCCTTCGGGAATCGAAACGATGAACGCCCCATCCCCGATCGCCTGATTGACGTTTCTGATCGCGGTGATTTCATAGTCAATGCAGAACGATTCGTTGCCCTTGTCGTCGAATTGGAGCCGTGAAACCGCTCTGGGAACGTGGAGCCCGCAAGGCACACGCTCGAATTGGCGAGCGACGTATCGGATGCAAACCGTTTCGCCTTGAATCTGGTCGACGCGCGGAAGGCAATACCCGAGCTGGGGCGCCACGAAGACTCGGAGTGTCCCGCTCTCTTTTGATAACGCGGGGCAGATGCTCTTGAATGCGTTGAACAAGTCCGAACCGCGAATCGACCATTCGAGGACGACGCAGTCGATCCCATCAACGACCTCGGCGTTCCCCAGCCGCGCTTCGCTGCCGTGGTCGCGCACGTACTGGGCGGTCGAAGGGTCCCAGAAGGTACCGAGAAATGTCGGTGGGAAGGGAAGCGCGGTTTTCTCGCGAACCCGCCGCGGCACTTCAACATCAACGCCGGTAAGGATTCTGCCGGAAGGCTGCATCGTCCCGCGCATTTCCAAGAACCGTCCGTGGTGGTTGATTTGGCTGCGCGTGAATTCGGCACCGTGCTCGTCGAGTCGCCAGTCGTCTCCCATCTCGGTGAACGCCTTGCCGCGCCACTTCGCGTCAGGAGCGCCGCGCATACCACATCTTACGCGGTAATGAAACGATCCACTGGTCATTGCGTCGGCCCTGGCAAGCACGTCGCGCACCAGCGCCTGCGGCTCGGATACTGGCTCGGTGGCGCCCGACGTTGCCGCGAGCAACGAGACGGCAACCAAGATTGTGGCCGCCGTGCTGGTATTTAGCGCCGCGGTCGGAGTCATCTGAGCCTCCACGTCGTTTGGCGATCGGCAACTCGCCCACGCCAGCGTTCCCGCCGCGGGCGTCAGTAACAAGCAAGCTGCCGGCATTCGAGACGCAGCCTCGGAGGCGCGTCTCGATAACCCCCAGCATTGATTGGCGCAGTCTAGTGGCGCGGCTTCGAATGTCAACGAAACCGCACCCGTGTGATCGGCAGTGCGGTTCCGGCAACGCGCTCGGCGGTCGTACCGCGGGCGGCACCTTTTTTATCGCAGGCAATCTTCGCTCGCCGAATCTAGCGCTGGGCCACGGCATGGGCGGTGTCCTGAGCGAACGTGTCCGGGAACGAAAACAGGCTCGCGCGATGCTTGGGGGGGCGTCGACCGAGCCTTGGTTCCGCGCCGGCGCACAAACCAGCGAGCGTTGCCCGAAGTGGCAAAAGCGAGCGGCCACCCGTCGGAGACAGGTACCCGGCCCGACGAAGGCAGGGCCGAGCGCAACAACACTGCTACCAGTGAAACTCGACACCGGCGCTGACGGCCTGCAGCAGCAGGTTGCCGCCGTGGTTCAGGCCTGTGCCGCTGGTGGTGGTGTAGGTGTAGTCCAACTGGTTCGCGGCCAGGGCCAGGCCGTCGAGCCAGAGGATGGTGTAGCCGCCGCGGATGGCCCAGTGTTCGCCCAGCCGATAGATGGCGTTCAAATTCGCTTCGGCCAGGAAGGAGGTGTTGGCTCCTTTCTCCGAGATCGTGGGGCGCACGACGAAGGGAACGCCCGAGTCGGTGATGGTCTGCGTTTGCTCGGTGGCGTTTTCGACCACGCCCCCCTTGAAGGTCGCTTCCATGGCCAGGCACTTGTAGGTGCGGATCCAGCGGGCACCGCCTTGGATGCCGAACATATTGTTCCGCGTCATCACGTTGTAGTTGGCGGTCCCCAGCAGGCCTTGCGAGGCGATGCCCAGGTGCTCATTCAGGTTGAAGTAGCGGAAGCCGTACAACCAGGAGAGCGGACTGGAGCCGGTGTTGCGGAGGACGTTGAATTCGCCGCTGTTGGCCCGGCCGTTGTAGCTGACGTTCACCTGGTTAGCGGCAAAAAAGTCGGTGGCCACGAAGGCCACGTCGCCCGGCAAGTTCAGGTTGCCGTTGCCGTTGACGGTGAAGACCGAGCGCGAATCGATCAGGCCCCAATAGGTGAACTCGACCGCGGTGGTATGGCAAATGGCCCAACCGAAGGTGAGCCGCGGCCCGACGCGCATGTCGAAGTGCATGTTCTGAGCCGAGAGCAACGTGTTGCCGGTATTGTTATCGACGGTGATCGGGATGTTCGCGTTGCCGTTGTTGCGATAGAGGGCGAACACGTCGGCGGCGATGTAGAACGGACCCGCGAAGCCAGGATTGCCGCCGCCGAAGCGATAGGTGCCCAGCCAACTGGAAACCGAGGGGTTGGACGAGGACGAAACCGCCGACGAGGAGATCGTCTGCGACGAGACGATCGTGTCGGTGCAGTTGCCCGCGCCGCACGCGCCCGCGTTCCAGCCGCAATTGCCTTGGCAGTTCCCTTGCTGGCAGTAGCCCGGGGGCGTCGCGCTCCAGTTCGACCCGGGGCCATATTGCGGCGACGGATCATAGCCGGCCTCGTCCGGCGGATCGTAGATCGGGGCGGAGGAGCCGCCTTGGTCGGACTGCGACCCGTCGTCGGGCGAATCGCTGGTCCAGGCCCCGTCTTCCGAGTCCGAGATGATCGCGTTGCTGGGATAATTTTGGGCCAGCCGGGGACCGTTCATCGGGGCCAAGCCGTTCATGGCCACGGCGCGCACGCTCGGCGACCCGCCGTAGTAATTCGGCGAGGAGTAATTCGGATTCTGGCCAAGAACCCGGGAGTTGGCGGGTCTAAAACTCTGGCCCTGTGCCAGCGGCGCCAGTGCCGCCAGCAAAAAGCAGGCGAACGCGGTTTTGAAGAGCGACATCCGCGAATTCCCTTCGCTGTGGTCTGCCCCGGGGAGTGCGGTTGCGGGCCGCGCTCTCGAGGGCCGTTGGGATATGGATGGCCGCCTAACGAGCGGACGGGGCGCCGCGAGGGGGGCGCCCGAAATTCCGGACCCCCGTCGGTCGCTTGGCGTCACACTCGAATAGACGAACTCATTGGAATCGTCCGGCAGACTTGCGCAGCCGGCATGCACGTTAGAATTCGGAAAGTCGCTGAAGTAGATGTGAGCAAAATGCGCCGGGGCGCAAAAAACTACCTAAAGTTCCTCGTTTGACGGTTCTCCGGGATGCACCGGTTGTGCCGGAATTGACAGTTATCCGGGGCATCAACAACCAAGTGCGGTCAAAGGGAGCGAAAAAAGGGGGAGCTATCCTACGCAAACCGCTTCGGCGACGCAAATCTCCGTTAGGTACTTTCCACCCAACGAGGGGGGTGTCAGTCACATTCACCCGTAATTACCGTTAGAGATGCGATCCATTTTTTTTGAAAGCGTGTTTGACTGTTGGATCGCGACAGATGGATGCAAAGTTGGCGATGCGATTCGGCAACGGAATTTGCTTGCCAACCACCGCGTCTTTAATTAGATAGAAGTTCTAGGGGCAAGAGCCTGAATACTGCGCGCATGCCGGTTGTGCCACGACGGCGAGCGCGGCGAACGACGACCGGGATGGCGGTCGCTTCGAGG
>DATJTR010000735.1:0-8207 GCA_035503215.1 Pirellulales bacterium | reverse complement strand
CGGCGTCTATAGCGAGTTTGTCCGCCTGGCCGCCGGCCCGAAGGCCAAGATCGTGGTGATTCCGACGGCCAAGGAATGGCCGAACCGCGAGGCGATGGAAGGCCGCTTTGCCGCCTGGCGAGAAATGAGCGTCTCGAAGCTCGATTTTCTCGACACCGGCTCGCGCGAGGAAGCCAACGCAGAAGATTTTGCCAAGCCCTTGGAAGACGCCACCGGGGTGTGGATATCCGGCGGCTCGCAAGGCCGGCTGGCCGATATTTACGGCGGCACCAAGGTGGAAGAGGCCCTGAAGGGGGTGCTCGAGCGAGGCGGAATCATCGGCGGCACTTCGGCCGGAGCGGCGATCATGTCGCGCTTGATGATTCGCTACGGCTCGCCCAAGGCCGTGGTCGATGCCGGTTTCAGCTTTTTGAGCCAGGCAGTCGTCGACCAGCACTTTCTCCGCCGGCATCGGCAGGAACGCCTGCTGGGGGTGCTGAACGAACATCCCGAGATGATCGGGCTGGGAATCGACGAGGGGACGGCGCTGGTGGTCGAAGGGGACCATTTGCGCGTGATGGGGCAGTCGGAAGTGGTGGTCTGCAAGCAGGCCGCGGGCGAGGAATCGCCCTGGGTTCAAACGCTCAAGCCGGGGGAAGAGGTCGACCTGGTTTGCCCGCGAGCACCGGCCGATACGCCGAAACTGGGCGGATTGGTGCTGGAGCACCGCCGGCCGGCCGAGCACCACGATGGCACGAATCCGCCGGAATAACAGGCTTGAGGCGTGAGACTTGAGGCTTGAGGCAGGCGGGGAATCAAGGCTCTTACGCGCCAATCCAACCTGTGCGCTATGCGAACTGTCCGGTAATCTAGTGTTGATCGCCCCACGCATGCGTGGGTTTTTTCGTCCTCAAGTCTCAAGCCTGTAGCCTCAAGCCTCAGAATGCTGCTTCGCCGCAATCCTAGCCGTTCGGTGCGGATCGGATCGATTTCGATCGGGGCCGATCATCCGATCGCCGTGCAGAGCATGACGGCCACGCACACGCAGGACGTGGCGGCGACCGTGGCCCAGGTGAACGATCTGGCCGCGGCCGGAGCCGACCTGGTGCGCGTGGCGGTCGACAGCACGAAGGACGCCACGGCCCTGGCCGAAATCCGCCGGCAAACCAGCGCGAATCTCTCGGTCGATCTGCAAGAGAACTATCGGCTGGCCAGCCAGGTCGCCCCGCACGTCGACAAGCTGCGCTACAACCCGGGGCACCTCTATCACCACGAGCCGCAGCGGCCGTGGCAGGACAAGGTGAAGTTTTTGGCCGACGTGGCCGGCGAGCACGATTGTGCCCTGCGGATCGGCGTGAACTGCGGGTCGGTCGATCCGGCGAAAGTGGCTGGCGCCCGGCAGGCGGGCAAGGGCGATTCGCTGGCCCCGATGGTGGCCAGCGCGCTGGAGCATTGCGAGCTGTTGGATCGGCTGTCGTTCACGCGCTACTGCGTGTCGCTGAAAGATTCCGATCCGGCCAAAGTGATCGAAGTGAACAGGCGGTTTGCCGCCGAGCGGCCCGACGTGCCCTTGCACTTGGGCGTGACCGAGGCCGGCTTGCCTCCCGAGGGAATCATCAAGACCCGGGTGGCTTTCGAGCAATTGATCAGCCGAGGCATCGGCGACACCATCCGCGTCTCGCTCACCGTGCCCAACTCGCGCAAGGCCGAAGAAATCGCCGCGGGGCGCAAGATTCTGGCCGACATCGCGGCGGGCCGCGTGCGGAGCGTGGTCGATTATGGACAAAAAACGCTGAACATCATCAGTTGCCCCAGCTGTTCGCGCGTCGAGAACGAAGCGTTCATCGAGCTGGCCGAGCAAGTCAAGGAGATGACCCGCTATGCCCAGGAGCACGCGTTGACCATCGCCGTGATGGGCTGCCGCGTGAACGGGCCGGGCGAAACCGACGACGCCGACCTGGGACTGTGGTGCGGGCCCAAAATCGTCAATCTGAAGCGGGGCAGCCAAGAACTGGGAGCGTTTCCGTACGATCAGATTCTCGGCCGGCTGAAAGACGAGCTCGATCGGCTGATCGCCGAGCGAGCCGTGACGGCGTAGAAGCCGTGCAACGCGCTCCACTAACCCGACGCGCGAGCGAGGGATTGCGGGGTTGGCCGGCGCGAATGGCGTGGGTGTTTGAAGTTCGAGCGCACATTCCCTCGCTGGCGCTTCGGGTTAGTGGTGGAGAAGAGGAAGGCGAGCGCGATTGGAGTGACCGGAGCGGGTTTTCGCTCTTGGCGAGAGGTCAAGGATGGCCTGGCATCGAAAGTTGGCGTTGATCGCGGCCGTGCTGTCGGCCGCCGGCGGCTGTGCCGCCTGGCACGTCCGCCGCGATACGGCCGGCAAGCTGCCCGCCGCCAACACGATGAAGTTCGACCAGTTGGTCGTCTACAGCAACACGGCTCTGCCGTCGCGGCATCGCTTGCTCGAAGAGCTGAACGCGCAGCGGGGGACCGTGAATGCCAAGCTGGGCCTGCCCGCATCGGATGAGCTGATTCACGTCTATCTGTTCAACGAGGCCGACGATTTGCGGGCCTACGTGCGGGCGCACTGGCCCGATTTTCCCGACCGCCGGGCGATGTTCATCGAAACCGACACCCGGCTCGAAGTGTATGCCTACTGGGGCGATCGGGTGGCCGAAGATTTGCGCCACGAAGTCGCGCACGGCTATCTGCATTCGGTCGTGCCGCAAATCGCGCTCTGGCTCGACGAAGGGCTGGCCGAGTATTTCGAAGTGCCGCGCGGCGGCCAGGGGCTGAACGTGCCTCACGTCAAACAGTTGTCGACCGAGATGGCCGACGGCTGGCTGCCCGACCTGGCTCGGCTGGAGCGAATTCAATCGGCCGGCAGCATGGACCAGCGCGATTATGCCGAAGCCTGGGCTTGGGCGCATCTGCTGCTGGAGACGACTCCCGAGCGGCTGACGCTGTTGCGAACTTATCTGGCCGATTTGCACTCGGGCGATTCGCGCGAGCCGATGTCGAGCCGGCTGGCGCGCGTTGACCCGAAGGCGAGCGAAACGCTGCTGCATCACTTGGCCGGTTTGGCCAGTTCCTTGCGATAGACGACGCTCTGATCGACTTCCGTGAAGCCGAGCTTGTCGAACAGCTTCTGCGCGGTCGCGTTCGTCCGCCGGACTTGGACTTCGACGACGGCCACCGACTTGCTCTGCAGTTGGCGGAAGGCCTCGCCCAACAGGTGCGTGGCCACGCCTTGATGACGCTGGCTGTCGGCGACGAACAGGTCGACCAGGCCGGCCGTGTGAAAGCCCCAGGTGGTGGCCAGGGGTTCGATGTCCCAGAACATAGCCCGGGCGATCTCGGCCCGCGCATCGCGCGACTCGAGCGTGAACAGCGTGCGGTCGAAGCGGCCCAGCGTGCAGGCTTCCCACCAGGTGCGGCTGGGGGGATCTTCGTGGCTGGCGACGGTCGTGCGGCGGCCGACCTGCAGCGTTTGCCGGCTGACGAGAGGGCGAAAGCCGGCCAATTCGCGGTGCAGCACCACGAGGCGTTCGACCTCTTGGTAGCCGTGGGCTCGGTACATGGCTTGCCCCCCCGGGTCGGAGTCGAGCAGCCCGGCCAGCTCGCTGCCGCCGTATAGGCCAAGATAGAAGGGATCGGCCCCGCGGGCGCCGCCGGCGATGACGGCCTTGGCCCCGCGCTGGGCGAGGTATTCTTCGCCGCGGCGCAAGAGTTCGGCGGCGATGGCCGGATCGGGATCGGGGGCCCGCACCAGCAGCATGCTCACCACGCCCAGCTCGGTCGAGAGGTGGTCGCGGCCGGCGGTGGCGCCGAAGCCGGCATGGACGAAGCCGAGCGATCGGTTGCCTTCGACGGCCAGAATCAGCCCCAGGCGATCGAAGATCTGGTTGGCGAGCACCAGTTCTTCGAAGATGGCGGCCGACATCGGCTGCATCAGTCCGCGCTGCGCGGCCTGCGAACGCCAGACTTCGGCCAACAGCGGGGCGTCGGTGTTGCGGAACGGTCGATACTCAATCAACGCTCACACCCGATCGAGTCGCCAAAGGAAAAAGCCCGCTGCATGGGGCCAGAGCGCCTTTCACGAGGGTGGAACGCGCCCTGTTGAGAATGAATCGCCGCCTGATTTTCGGAGCGTGGCTTCGCTGCGAGCGGGTCGAGGCGAGTCAGCCCTGCGGCGGGCCGCCCCCCAAGTTTACCCACACCTGGTCTTGCTCGACACGCACCGGGAAAGACTCTTGCACGCAGCTCTTGCTCAACTGGTGTTGGCCGCTCGACACGTCGAATTGCCAGCCGTGCCAAGGGCAAGTGACCGTTGCACCGGATAGTCTTCCTTTGCCCAGCGGGCCTCCCTGGTGCGGGCAAACGCCATCCAGAGCGTAAAACATTCCGTCCACGTTGAACAGGGCCACGACCCTGCTGCCCGCGATCCGCTCGATCGCCGTGCCCGGCGGACAGTCTTTGGCGGCGGCAATCGCGATCCAGTGGTCCATGTGGGGGAATCGGGAGGACGAAAAGATTTCAGCGGACTCGGGCGGCGAGGAAAAATCGGTAGGGCGGCGGCATTCGGAAAGGCGCATTGCCCGGGCGATTCGTCGGCCGGCGCCGCGAATCGGCCTCGGGTCAGCCGCGCGCTACGCCGCGGCTTTGCGGTTTTTTTTCGCCGGTGGCGAGCCTTTCCAGCGGCGATGCACCCACCAATATTGCTCGGGAGCGCGGCGGATGATCGCCTCCAATTCAGAGGTATACCACGTCGTGAGCCCCGGCACACTGGCCACTTCGGGCGGAAGCTCCCGCGGATCGAGCGTGCGATCGGCGCCCAGCCGATATTTCAGCGGGCCGCCGCTACGCTGGCAGAAACAAACCGCCATCGGCGTTTCATTCGATAAGGCCAGCAGGGCCACGGCTTTGTGTGTCGAGGCCGGCCGATTGAAAAAGTTCACCCAGCAGCCTTTGTCGCCGGCGTGCTGATCGGCCAGCAGCGTGAGGACGCCGCCGCCGGCCAAAAGGTCGTCGATCTGCGAAGCGCTGCCGTTCTTGGGAATGATGAACTGGCCGTGACTTCCGCGCCAGGAGATGAGCCAGCGGTTGAGATATCGATTGTCGAGCGGCCGGGCCACGCTCGACGAAGGAAAGCCGAGCTGGGCGAGCACATAGCCCGACAGCTCGAAATTGCCAAAGTGTCCGCAGACCAGCATCGTGGGCCGATCGGAGATGAGCATCTCGACGAGCAGGTCCTTGCGGACGAGCGTGATATAGTCGCGCCAATTGGTCCAATGGATCTTGCGCGGGGCGTGGGCCATCTCGACGGCCATCAGGAACAAGTGTTCCCACATCCGCCGGGCGATCCGCCGGCGCTCGGCCGGGCCAAGCTCGGGAAAGGCATGCCGCAGGTTGTCGTCGACTGTTTCGCCGCGGAGGCGAATCCAGTCGGCCGCGACGCGGGCCAACAGCCGGCTGGCGCTCTGGCAGGTCGACATCGGCAGCGCCTGCACGACGCACATCAGCACGCGGACGACGAGATACACCAGGTAGTCGATCATGAGGCTTCGCGCGCGGCCGCATCGAGAACGTGGAACTGCCGAATCGGGCCGCAGATTGTGCCAGGGCCGCCCGGTTGGGGGAAGAGGGAAAGGAGGCTTTAGACTCTAGGCTTTAGGCCCTAGTTTCGGACGTCGGACTTTCTACGATCCGGTGCCCTCGCGGCTTGCTCGCTCGTGTGTTGTGCGCTTCTACTGCTAGCGGTGGCAGCCCAATCGCTGGCTTCTTCCCCAAAGCCTGGCGCCTAAGGCCTAATGGCAGTTGCTTAAAGGATGCGAGCGTAATGACATCCGCAGATTTCACAGATAAAGAGACGAACGCTGTGGCTGCCTAACCGCAATCTGTGGAATCTGCGAAATCTGTGGATTGCAAAACTCCGGCGCGCCAGCCGTTGGCCCCCCTCAAGCTAGTGCCATTCGCCAATCGCCTAAAGCCTCATCTTCAGCTTCGGATCGCGGGGCAGGGGGAGCGAAACGGGGCGGCCGGTTTCGGCGGCCTGGTAGATGGCCAGGATGATTTCGACCGCTTTGCGCCCTTCGGCGCCGTCGATGGCCGGGGGGCGACTTTTGTCGATGGCTTCCAGAAAATCGGCCAATTGGCGGGCGTGGCCGTGATAGCCGATGGCGCTGGGGTTGCCCGCTCCGCCGCCGGTGCTGATGCGGCCCGCCATCTGCTCGCGGATTTTGGCGTCGCTCTTGCGGGTTTTGGCAAAATCCCAGGCCACGACGTCTTCTTCTTCCATCGCGGCCGAGCCGGTCGAGCCGTGCAGTTCGATCCGCTTGAGGTAGCCCGGCCAGGCGGCCGTGGTGGCTTCAATCACGCCCAGGGCTCCGCTCGTAAACCGCAACGTGGCCACGGCCGTGTCTTCGACCGCGATGCGCTCGTGGGCCAACGTGGCCACTTGGGCCCGGATTTCGGCCACGGGGCCGGCCATCCACTGCAAAAGATCGACCGAGTGAATCGCCTGATTCATCAGGGCGCCGCCGCCGTCGAGCTGCCAGGTGCCGCGCCAGGCGCCGCTGTCGTAGTAGGCCTGCGTGCGGTGCCATTTCACGTAGGCTTCGCACAGCGTCAGGCGGCCGAAGCGGCCGGCGTCGACCGCGGCTTTGAGCTGCCCGCTGGCGGCGTGAAAGCGGGACGGAAAAATCGTGGCCAGTTTGACCCCGTTCTTGCGGCAGGCGTCGATCAGGGCGTCGCAGCGAGCCAGCGTGATTTCCAACGGCTTTTCCACCACCACGTGCTTTTTCGCGCGGGCCGCGGCCACGGCCGGCTCCAGGTGCGCACCACTAGGGGTGCAGATCGTGACCACATCGACTTCGGGATTTGCCAGCATGGCGTCCAGGTCGTCGTAGGCCTGGCAATTCCACTCGCCGGCGAACTGAGCGGTTTTGGCCGGCGAGCGACTGTGGCAAGCGACCAGCCGGCCGCGGGCCAGTTCGGCGATCGCCCGCGCGTGAAAGCCGGCGATCATTCCACATCCGACGATACCGAAACCGAAGCGGCGGCGGGCCATGGCAGAGTTCTCAAGACAGCGGAGAAAGGAAAACCAGGTAAGGCGTGTACTTTATCGAGCGGCTGCTGGCGGGTGCAACTACTGCGGGCCGGCCGGGGTCTGGTCGATTTTTCGGCTCGCCCGCATTGCTCCTTTTACCGGCCCCGAGCGGAAAACATGGACCTGACCCCCTCGTGCCGCTCGCGACCCGGATTTGCCAGCCTGCCGCGGAGTCCCCCCTCGCCCCAAATTTCGGCCAAAAATCGCGTGCTGCTGGCGTCTCGCGTTGACGCGTTTCGGTTACCTATCTACTATCCCGACCCCCGCCGAAGAGGAACGCATGGCCGTGCCCAAACCGATCCGATTGACGCTCGCCGTTTTTGGCGGCCTGACGGTTGCCACCGCCCTGGTTGCGCTGGCGATCTTCTTGACGCTGTCCGGCGCTCCGTCGTTTTATCAACAGGCGGTCGATCGCGATCTGGTGGCCTGCGAGGAAGACAGCAATCAATGTCTGCGGCAGGCGGCGGCCCTGGCCAGCCACCTGCAAGCGCCCGGCGAATGGCAGGCGATTTTTTCGGCCGACCAGATCAACGGTTGGTTGGCAGTCGACCTGGCCCGCAATTATGGCGAGGCGCTGCCGGCGCAAATCACCAATCCGCGCGTTCATTTCGAGAGTGGTGCGGCCACGCTGGCCTGCACCTATCGCCAGGCCGGCCACGAAACCGTACTGTCGATCGCGTTTGATTTGTACTTGAGCGAGCCGAACGTGATTGCGCTGCGGCTGCGGAGGGTGCGGGCCGGGCTGTTGCCGGTGCCGCTGGCCGACGTGCTGCGGACGATCGCCGAGGCCGGCCACAACTTCGGCCTGCTCGTGCAGTGGCGGCAAGTCGGCGGCGACCCGGTGGCGCTGGTAAACCTGGCCCACAATTCGGCCGGCGACAGTCCGCTGCTTTTGGAAGCGATCGAACTGCGCGACGGCGAGATTTACGTCGCCGGCCGCACGCTGCCTCTCTCGCCCGAGCAATTGGCCCGCCGCCAGCGGAGAGACGAAGAGAGCGACGACGAAAATCGGGCGTCTGACGATCCGGCCGGCGACGAGCGAGCAGAGGATCGCCGGGGGAAGAATCCGTTCGACGAACCGGCGGCGACCGATGCCGGAGACGCTGGCGACGACGTT
>DATJTR010000734.1:0-4419 GCA_035503215.1 Pirellulales bacterium | reverse complement strand
TGACCCACTCTACGCAACGCTCTTCGTTGCCAACTTGGGCTCGCTCGGTTTGGAGAATGCGAGCCATCACTTGTACGAACACGGCACCTGCAGCCTGTTCGCGGCATTGGGCACACCGAAAAAAACAGTTGTGACCACAGCCGAGGGAAAACGTGAACTGCGCCACGTGTGGCCCGTGCGCTGGACATTGGACGAACGGATCTGCGATGGTTTCTATAGCGCCGCGTGTTTGCGCTTGCTGAAATCGATTCTGGAAAATCCTGCCGCGTTCCTGGCGGGCGAATCGGGCGACAGCCCGCCGGCGTGAGCTGGCAAGATTGCCTTGCCACGGTTCCCTGTAGAGCTAAGATTGACGATAGGCCAGTCGATTGCCGGCTCAGGATTTCGCAGGAATCAGAAGAGGCGTGCCGCCGGGCGCGCTCCCAGAGAGGACTGGAGCGAAATGGATAGCGCCATGTCGACCGTGCTGCCGCTGCGTGATCCCGCCCAGCCGTCGAGGCTGGGTTTTCGCACCGAGCGAGCACTCAAAGTTTTCGTAACGGGTGGCAATGGGTTCATCGGTTCGGTCGTCGTGCGACTGCTGCACGCCGCCGGCCACACGGTGCGGGTGCTCGTCCGCCCGCAGGCCAACACCGAGCGGATCGCCGCCGTTCCGGTGGAGCGCGTCGTCGGCGATGTCCGTGACGGAGCACTCTTGCGTCGGGCCATCGCCGGCCAAGACGCCGTGATTCACATGGCCGGTCTCAGCTCCTGGGATCTGATCGATTCGCCGCAGATGGGCGAAACGACTCAGGGCGGTACGGCCGGCGTGCTGGCCGCCGCACGGGAAAAACCCGGCACGCGCGTGGTCTACGTCTCCAGCGTGCTGGCCGTCGGCAGCACTTACACTCCCGAGCCGATCGACGAAACGTTTCCCTATCGCCTCGACGCCGACAAGCAATTGGTCCACAGCCACCACAAGCATCGGGCCGAGTTACTCTGTCGCCAGGCGTTCGACGAAGGAGTCGACGTCGTCGTGGTCAATCCGGCCGAAGTCTACGGCCCGAACGACCTCGGCCTGATCACGGCCTCGAACCTCGTCGATTTTGCCAAGAGCAACCCCGTGCTCGTCTGCCACGGTGGCACCAGCATCGTTCACGTCGAAGACGTCGCTCGGGGCATCCTGGCTGCGGTCAATCGCGGCCGAGCGGGTGAACGCTACATCCTGGGGGGCGAAAACATCACCCATCGACAATTGGCCACCTTGTTTCTGGAATTGGCTGGGCAGGATAAACGTGTCGTCACGTTGCCCAACCGTCCACTGCGTGCTTTCACCCGCGTGGCCCAATCGCTGCGTATTCCACTCCCCTACAATCCCCGCGTCGTTCCCTACGCCACGCGTTATTTCTGGGTCGACGCCGCCAAGGCCCGGCGCGAGCTAGGAGTCGATTTCCGCAGTGCCCGCGATACTCTGTCTCCGACGGTGGCCTGGCTAAAATCGGCCGGGCTCATCGGCTAACGCGTGCCTGGTGGTTTTCCGCGGTTTGTCGGCCGCGCTCCCCGTCGGCCCATAGCCCCGCTGCCGGCGGCAGCGTAGACTATGGCGTTTGGGCCATCTTTCAGGGTCAAACGGGGGGCCAAGCTCGGCAATGATCGACTGGAACCGCTTCACGCAGCTCGTCCGCTCCCACCAGCGATTTCTGCTCACCAGCCATATCCGTCCCGACTGCGATGCCCTGGGGAGCGAACTGGGCATGGCCGGCGTGCTCGAAGCGCTCGGCAAACAGGTGACGATCGTCAACGGTCAGGCCACGCCGCCCAACCTGGCCTTCATCGATCCGGAAAAGAAGCTCAAAGCCCTCGCCGACACCAAGCCCGCGGAACTCGCCGCGGCCGAAGTCTTGCTGGTCCTCGACACCAGTGCCTGGGCTCAGCTTGGCCCGATGGCCGACGTCGTCCGCTCGACCAAGGCCCACAAGGCCGTGCTCGATCATCACATCGATAGCGACGATCTCGGGGCCGAATGGTTCAAAGACACCAAGTCCGAAGCGACCGGCCGGCTGGTGCTGCAGGCCGCTGAGCATTTGGGCGTGCGACTGACGCCCGAGTTGGCCCGGCCGCTGTTCGCCGCCGTGGCCACCGACACCGGCTGGTTTCGCTTTATGTCGGTGACCGGCGACACGTTTCGCGGAGCGGCGGCCTTGGTCGAGGCCGGCGCGGTGCCGCAGCAGATCTACACGGATTTGTACGAGCGGGAAACGCTGGCCCGGCTGCAACTGCGCGGCCGCATTCTTGCCCGCAGCACGACCGAGCTGTCCGGCCGCCTGGCTCACACCGCCGCGCTGCGCGAAGATTTCGCCGAGACCGGTGCGCTGGCCGCCGATACCGAAGACGTCGTGAACTTGCTGCTTGCCGTACACAAAGTCGAAGTGGCCGTGATCTTCGTCGAGCAAGCCGACGGCGGTTTTAAACTCAGTTTCCGCAGTCGCTCGCCGCAGGTCGATTGCAACGCGCTGGCCCGCTCGTTCGGCGGCGGCGGCCACCGTGCCGCGGCCGGCGCATTCATCCCCGGCACGCTCGCCGACATCCGTCCCAAAGTGCTTGACGCTGTGCGCGGCCTGATGCAATAATCCGAAGCGTCGCCCGCGCTTGGTCTTTCCTGCGGCGGACTTGCCTTCGATCGGATTCGTTGGCTCGTCTCTCGCTGCAGCGACGGGCCGAACGTTCCCGCCCCCACCGCTCAATCCCCCCGACGCAAGGCACCCCCGCCATGGCCGAGCGCGCCGCGAATCCTGCCGCTGCCGCCGCACCGCCGCCGCTCGCACGCCGTCCGTTTCTGGTGCGGTTTGCCGCCGCCGTGATCGGCGGAATCGTCATCGTCATCCCCGCCGCCGCCGGTTTGCTCACCTTTTTCGATCCGCTGCGCCGCCAGTCGGGCGAGGGGCGCTGGTTCCGCGTCGGCCGCGTCGACACGCTGCGTCCCGGCGCTCCCGAGCGGGTGACCATCGTCGGCGATCGCCGCGACAGTTGGACCGACTATCGCCAGGAGCCGCTGGGGGCAATCTTCCTCGTGGCCGAGCCGGATGGAAAATCGATCAAGGCCTTCAACGCCACTTGCCCCCACGCCGGCTGCTCGGTGGCGTTTCAGGCGGCTCGCGAGTGCTTCGTTTGTCCTTGCCACACCAGCGCGTTCGATCTGGCCGGGGCGCCGATCAGCGCCGTGCCGCCGCGCGGCATGGACAGCCTTGAATGCGAGACACGCGGGCAGGGCGAGATTTGGGTGAAATACGAAGATTTCCTCACCGGCACGTCGGAAAAGATCCGCAAGGCATGAAGCTGCTCGATTGGCTGGATCAGCGAACCGGTTGCCGCCACCTGCTGCACGAGGCGCTCTACGAGCGCGTGCCGGGCGGGGCCCGCTGGCGCTATGTCTGGGGCAGCACGCTGATGTTCACCTTCAGCGTGCAACTGATCACCGGCCTGTTCCTGTGGATGGCCTACAGCCCCAGCGCGCAAACGGCTTGGGAAAGCGTTTTTTTCCTGCAATATCAGGTCTACGGCGGGGCGCTGTTGCGCGGCATTCACCATTTCACCGCCCAGGCGATGGTCGTGCTGCTGGTGCTGCACCTGATGCAGGTGGTGATCGACGGGGCATACCGCGCCCCGCGTGAAATCAATTTTTGGATCGGCGTCATCTTGATGCAGATCGTGCTGGCCTTGTCGCTCACCGGCTATCTGCTGCCTTGGGATCAAAAAGGATTCTGGGCCACTCGTGTGGCGACCAATCTGATGGGGCTGGTGCCGGTGGTCGGCGTCAAGCTGCAGCAACTGGTCGTCGGCGGACCGACCTACGGCCACGCCACGCTCACTCGTTTCTTTGCCCTGCACGCCGGCCTATTGCCGGCGCTGCTCGTGGCGTTCCTGGTCCCGCACGTCTATCTGTTCCGCCGTCACGGTCTGTGCTCGAAGTTGCCGGCCGCCGGGCCCGACTGCGATTTCTGGCCCGACCAGGTGCTGAAAGACGCGGTTGCCTGCCTGGCCGTGCTGTGCGTGGTGCTGGGCCTGGTGATCATTCCGCCTTTCTTGCGCGAGCAGACGGGCGATCCGGGCGTGCCGTTTTACATTGGTGCCGAGCTTGGCGCGCCGGCCGATCCTGCCGATCAATACTCGGCCGCCCGGCCGGAATGGTATTTCTTGTTTCTGTTTCAACTGCTCAAGTATTTTCCCGGCTCGTCCGAGGTCGTCGGTGCCGTCGTCCTGCCCGGCCTGGTGATGTTGATGTTGGCGGTGATGCCGCTGGTCGGTCGCTGGAAGCTGGGGCACGGTTTCAACGTCGGCTTTTTGCTGGTGCTCGTCCTCGGCGCCGCGTTGCTCACGGCCCGGGCCTGGTGGGACGACCGTTACGGCCCGGACGCGGCCGGCTATCAGACGGCCGTGGCC
>DATJTR010000733.1:0-8957 GCA_035503215.1 Pirellulales bacterium | reverse complement strand
CATAGGATAGCCCCAGGTGTGTTGTCTGCCCGTTTTTGATTGTCGCGACTTGCTCGTTGAATTGGCCGAGCTGGCTTTCGAGCAGGTCTTCTACTTCGTCACCGCCCAGGGCGGCATCCAGCGGGGCTTTGCTGGAGGGCTGCTCGATGCCGTGGGCAGCAAACGCGGCGAACGTCAATGCAAGGGCGATCGCCACGAGTGAACTGAATCGCGTTCGGTTCATTGGCCTGGTGACTCCGGAACACGATGGGCGGGGCGAGGTTCTTTGCCAGCGAACGTCGAAACCGGGCGATCGCCCTCTCCACGGTTTCGGCCAACCCGATTCCGCAAGCCGACTTCGCCACTCCATCACGAATTGTCGACGGTCCCCAAGCGATTGGCAAGCGGCCGGCCTCGGAAGATTGAAATCGCTTGCCGCTAACGCGACTCGCGCTCATTTGCCTGCCGCAATGGCTCGCCTCAGCTCCCGCGGTCGCCGGGCGAGAATTTCACCGAGCCGGGGCTGATCAGCGTCTGGGTCTCTTTGATCACGGTGGAAAGCTTGAGCACCGTGAGCGTGAACCGGGTCAGCGCCTCGCACCCCGCCGGCTCGACCCACACGTAACATTCGTCGTACCGCCCGGAATAGCAGGCGTCTTTCGGCACGTCGCGCTTTCGGCCGACGCAAAACCAGCCGGGCTGAATCTGCGCCAGCTCGCGCTCGATCATCGCCAGCTTGCGGCACACGTTGCGGGCCAGCGGAGACTGATCGCGCCCCCCGCCGTCGCAGAAGGCAAGGTCGTTCGTCGTCAAGATCCGCGCGTCGAGAGCGCCAAAGCTCTTGCTGCCCCGCTCTTCAAGTTCGTAGAACGCATCCGATTCGTTGCGCAGGTCGGCGTTGAGCGCGAACTGATCTTTGAGCTCGTGCGCCAGTTCCTCCCACACTTCGGGCGAAGGCATCTCGCCCGACCCGGACGCCCGGCGATAGGCCACGCGGAGCAACTCCAGCTCGATAGGGTCGATCACCGGCGCCATGCCCCACTGGGCCACCACCGTCCGCGAACCGAAGATTTGTGGCTGCGTCACCGCCGGCGGCCCCAAATCGACGAGCGAGCCGCCCGAAATCGAATCGGTGATCTGCGTCGTCCCTTCGCGCAGATTGACGTGCCAGGGCAGGGCGTTGGGGTTGGTGGCGAACAGCGCCAGATTACCCAGCACCTGCTGGTATTGCAGTTCGGGCAGGGTGCTCCCTTGATTGACGGTCCGCTGGCGCAACCGCCCGCTCGTGCAGCCGCAGGCGCAGAGAAGCAGCGCGACGATGATTATCCGAGCCAGACGCATCAGCCCCCCCGGCTGTGCTAAAGTTTTCGGCCTATGCCGGTTGTATCGGCGCAAGCCGGGCAGCGACGTGAGCAGGTGCGCGAAGCGGGCGCCCGGAGGGTTTCGCTCTTTTAGCCAAGTTTCCCTGCTCGTCCGGAACCGGTCGTGCTAGCCGCGAGTTCGCTGGCGATGGCGCGCCGTCAATCGCTAGCCCGGCTTGGTTTTGACATTGCGGTGAGACGCTGCCGGCACCGATCATGCCGCCGCTTCGGTCGGTTTCGGATCGCTCACACCCGCCGGTTCAGTTCTGTGCCCAGCCGGAAACCAACATTGTCATCTGCCAGCGCGGTGCGCCACGGCACGGCCTCGGCCGCCGGCGAGGCGCGCAGGGTGTGGGCCGTTTGCGCGTTTCTGTTCGTGGCCGTGGTCGTCGTCTTCGGCCAGACGCTGGCTCATCCGCTGCTGGTCTACGACGACAGCGTCTTCGTGACCGACAATCCACGCGTTACGGCCGGTCTGACTTTCGAGGGCCTCCGCTGGGCGATCGCCGACGGCCCGTTCGGCGAGTGGTATCCGCTGGCGATGCTCTCCCACATGCTCGATTGCCAGCTCTTCGGGCTGAACGCCTGGGGCCACCACCTGACCAACGTGCTGCTGCATGCCGGCACATCGATCGGGCTATTTCTCGTTTGGCGGCGATTCACCGGAGCCCATTGGCAAAGCGCCCTGGTGGCCACCTTGTTTGCCGTTCATCCGCAGCACGTCGAAAGCGTGGCCTGGGTGGCCGAGCGCCGCGACGTGCTGAGCGGCTTGTTCTTCGTGCTCACGCTCGCCGCCTACTTCAGCTATGCCGGCCACGGCCGCACGCCGGCGCGCTTTGCGCTGGTCGTGACCTTGTTTGCTCTTGGTCTGTTGGCCAAGCCGATGCTCATCACCGTGCCGCCGCTCTTGCTGCTGCTCGACTACTGGCCGCTTAGGCGTTTTGGCATGGCCGAGCTTGCTGCCGCTTCGGACCATTCCGCTCGGTCCAGCCTGCGGCGGTTGCTCGTGGAAAAACTGCCGCTCGTTCTGCTGGCCGTGGTCGTGGCCCTCGTCACCCTGCGCACGCACGCCGCCGGCCACCTGCCCTTGTCCTGGCCGGTGCGGCTGGGCAATGCCGCGGTCTCTGCGGTCGCTTACATCGGCCAGGCGTTCTATCCCGCACACCTGGCCGCGTTCTATCCGATTCCGCCCGGCGGGCCCCCGCGATGGCAAGTAGCTGTGGCGCTCGCGATCCTCGCGGCGCTCACCACCGCCGCGATCGTCGGTCGGCGGCGGTTTCCCGAGTGGTTCGTCGGCTGGTTTTGGTATCTGGGAATGCTCACGCCCGTGCTGGGCATCGTCGATGCCGCTCCGCACGCTCGGGCCGATCGCTACGCCTATCTGCCCAGCATCGGACTGTATATCATCGTCGCCCGGAGTGCGGCCCGGCTGGCCGCCGCCGCCCCACGGTATCGCACGACGATCGCAGCCTGCGCCGTGGCGAGCGTCGTGGTGCTGGCGATTTGCGCCGCTGGGCAAACGGCCCTATGGCGCGACGATTTGACCCTCTGGCAGCACGCGGTCGACGTGACGCGGGACAACGGCAAAGCCGAATTTGGCCTGGCCCACGCCTTGGCCCGGCAGGGGCGCTTTGATGAGGCGATCGCCCACTATCGCCTGGCCGAAGAGCATCCGGTCGATTCGGCGCCCTTCAGCAATTTGGGCGTGTTGTACGCCCAGCAGGGGCGTTTTGACCAGGCGATCTCCGAGTACCGCCGGGCGCTCACCGTCGAGGAGCCGGTTTACGCCACGCACCTGAATCTGGCCCTGGCACTCTTGGCCGAGCGGCAGTTCGACGAGGCGGCCGCGCATTTTGGCCGCGCGATCGAGCTCCATCCCCGGGCCGTCGAAGCCCATTGCGGGCTAGGTCATTTGCTGTTGCGCTCGCAGCGCTTGGCCGAGGCCCGGGCCGAATTCGCCGCGACCGTCGCCCTTCAGCCCGATTCGGCCCCCGGCCACGATGGCCTGGCCGACGTGCTGCTCAACGCAGGGGACGTCGAGGCGGCGATCCACTCGGCTGAGACGGCCCTGGCGGCCGATCCGCGATTCGTGCGGGCACACGTCACGTTGGCTCGCGCGCTCACGGCCGCCGGCCACTCGGCCGAAGCGACCGCACACTATCGCCAAGCCCTCGCCCTCGATCCCACGAATCCGATCGCCCGGCGGAATCTCGACGCGCTGTCAGCCACCCGCCGCTGAAGTGACGCCCGGCGCGCCGCGCGTGGCAAGAATCACCGTTCCGCCACGAATCAGGTGGCGATGGCCCAGGCGGAAAATGCCAGGCCCAAGAGGGCGCCGCCGAGTGCGCCCGGCACCACGCGCCGAAACGGCACGCCGCAGGCTGCGCCGGCCAGTTGCCCGGCCACAACAGTGGTGGCGCTGAACACCCAGGCGTTTCCTTGGCAGTGCCAAATTAGCATCCCACACATTGCGAAGAGTGCCGCCATCAGCACCACGCCCGGCAAGCTCCACTCAGCCCGTGGCCAGCTTTGCCAAGGGCGCCGCGTCAGGACCGCCACCTCCCTATATACACTTCGCCAAGGTGGAACGACTCCGATCATCACGCACCTCGCGATTCCTGAGAAGGGGCGAGCCACGTCGGGTCGCCTGTAGGATCATACCGCCCGGGGCCGATCGGCGTCGGAACTGCCTTCCGCTTCGCGGCCGCCAAAGCGAGTCCGGAGCCGCACCCGCCTCGCTGCGTCGTCGGTCGAGCCAAAAGAACCCAATCCCCCGCGGCACCAGCGACGTCGGCTCGGGCGCCGCGGTCAGGAATCGGTTTCTTCGGACCGCTTGGCTTTGCCCTGCTTCGCCTTGGCGCCCTTGGGTTTCGCGGCACCTTTGCCCTTGGCCGGCGCGTCTCCCGAGTCGACCTTCACCATCCGCAGTTCCGACTTTTGCCGGTCGATGGCGAACGTGAAATTGCCCAAGAAGCTCAGGCCCAACAACGACATGGCCTTCGTCGCCTTCGGGTCGAGCACCACGCACTCGACGTTCTCTACCGTGAATTTGCCGACGCGCACCGAATCGATCTTGATCAGTTGTCCGTCGACTTCGCGGCCGTCGGCCAGCACGCAGGTAATCTTGGGATCGCTCGATTTCGGTTCCAGCCCAAAATCCTTGGCCATGGCAAAGGGCAGCAGAACCGACGTCGCGCCGGAGTCGACCGCCATATCGACGTGATGCTTGCCGTTCAGCGTCACGGCCACCGACAGGCCGGCACCGTCGTCCTCCAGCGGAATCGATTCCGAAAGCACCGTGTGCTCCAGCGCCTCCAGCCGCTTTTCGGCACCGATGAACGAAGGGGAGGGGGAGAGCTTGAGTTTCTTGCCGGTCGCCTCGTTCGCGCTCTCGACGGCTTTGACCAGATCGTCGTCGGCCGCCAGTTTCGTCCATTTCTCCGTCACGCCGTCGGCCAGCGTCCGCATGGCCAGCACCTGGCCGATGTATTTTTCGCGGGCTTCGCTGGCCGCCGAGAGGGCGTCTTTCAGCCGCGTAGTCGCCTTCTCTTTCTGCTGATTGCCCAGATCGATCTGGCCCGACAGGGCGTTCAGCTCGCCGACGATGCGGTTGTTCGAAATCGTGTCACCCGAGCGGACCTGCGCGAGTTCCGCGCTCAACTCGACATGCCGCACTTTGCGGGCGTTCAGCTCGACCTTGAGCTCTTCGACTTCGGCCTCGACGTTGCGCAGTTCGCGCTCGGCGTTGACCAGCGCTTTCTTCTGTTTGGCGATGTCGGTGAACATCTTGTTCAGCTCGCCTTCGCCTGGCAGGGTCAGGTTGGCCCCCACGACTTTCAATTCCGCCGCGTCAAAGGCCGCCTTGGCCTCGGCGGGAATCGCCGAGGCGGCACTTTTGGCCGAGCCCTTCGCTTCGTCGTCAGAGTCCTTTTCCTTGCCGACAACCGCCGTCGTCGTGGCGGCGCAGACGACCACGAGCACGATCCACGCGTTTACCGCTGGCCAGCCGAATCGCATCACGGTTCTACCTCGTCGCTGCGGCACCGCCCCTGCACAGCGGGTTCGCTCGTCCCCCAAGCGACCGGCCGACGGGGCGCAAAGAAAAAATCGGAATCCCCGATTCTGGCCAATCGCGGCGGCGAAAAGCAAGAGCCGGCCCGAAATCGGCCAGATTGCGGCAGACCGCAATGCGGGAACGCTCGCCCGGTTTGCCTAAACGCACCGGGGCGACGATTTATAATGCCACGGCAGCCCGGTTCGGCCTGGCCCCCACCGCGAGGACAATTGATGCCTGACACGCCGCCGCCAGCGCCCGACGTTTCGGTCCTCGGACTGAATCGCGCCGGGGTGGTCACTTTGATGGCCATGCTGATCATCGCCCCGCTCTTTTTCTGGATTCCGTGGCTCATTCCGGCGTTTCTTTGGCTCCCCTGGCTCATTCCAGGCTGTCGAGCATCCGCGGGGGCCGGCTTGCCTGTTGCCGCCGAGCAGCGGAGGAAGCTGCAGTTCAACTACGTGCTGACCGGCTTTTACGCCCTGGGGCTGTTGATCTGGCCAATTCTGGTGTTTAGCACTTTCTTCTTTTTCGACTCGCCGCATCCCACGTCGGCCCACGTCGTGTTCTTGATGATGGTCGTCATGTCCATTTGGTATTACCCCATTTTCCTTTTGGCCGGTTTCATGTTGGGCAATCGCAGCGCGAAACTGAACGAACCGTGGTGGCGGGTGGGGTTGAAAACATCGCTGCCGGCGTTCGCCGTCGTCGGCCTTGGGCTTCCCGCGCTGCTCGTCGCCGTCGCCACCGAGTTTTGGAGCAAGCCAATCGCCCCGGCCAGCCTGCCGCCGGGCCTTGAATAGCAACTCGGTAAGCGACCGAGGAGAGCTCGCTTCTAAGTCGGCCGGCGACGGCCCGCTACGCCAGCGGAAGAAAGGGGTCAGAAGGTCAGAACTATTTATCCGGGGTCCGAATCGCGTGTCAAAGAAATATTTCTGACCCCTTTTTTGCTTAATCCTCACCGAGAACTCCTCGTTGGCAGCCCCCTGGGTACGAAGATTCCCGTTCGTCTGGCTCCCCAACGCGTCACCGTGACCTGGATTTCGGGAAAATGGGCGCGGAGAATCTGCACGAATTTAGGAAGGGAGCCGAGGCATGTCATCGGAACCGACCAGGCTTTGCCCTGCTTGTCGATGACGGACACCCAATGATTGCCTTCAATCAACAGGCTGGAAATCTCCGACAAGGGAACCGTCCCCGCGTTCTTGGGGCCAGTCCAGAATAGAGAATCTTGCGTGAGCGCCGACGACCAGACTTTGGGATGAATCCAATTCCGGATCATGTTCACGCAGATCGACGTACAGAGTGCAGCGATCCCCGTCGCCACCAGGGCTTCCACCAGATACTCCCCCTCTCGCACGGCGGCCAGCCAACGGACGGTGCAAACCAAGGCAACCAGGCCGGTGAAGATGCTCAGCGCGAGCGCGATGCCGATCGGCACGAGCATGATGCGCGCTCCTGTCGAGTAGCAGGATTGGAATAAATGGTTCTCAGCCGATGGCGTCGTTGGCGTCTCGGCAGCGCTGGCGAAATCCGCTGCTTGGTCGGCGGTCGGTGACGGTTCGTCGGGCGAAGTGTTCATGCTGTTACTTTGCCGGACCGATCGCCACCGAGGACGTCGCCGCAATGACCGACCGTCCCGAGCCGCAGCCGACCAACCGAACCTGGCCGGCTCGCTACGCCAACACTTCCTTAATCACGCGGCCATGGACGAAGGTCAGCCGCTGCTCGGCGCCGTTGTAGAAGAAGCTCAGCCGCTCGTGATCGAGCCCGAGCAAATGCAGAATCGTGGCGTGCAGTTCATACACGCTGGTCGGCTTTTCGACCGCCTCGTAGCCGAACTCGTCGGTCGCCCCGTAACTAAAACCTTTCTTCACGCCGGCACCGGCCAGCCAGGCCGTAAAACCCTTGGGGTTGTGGTCGCGGCCGTTGGCGTTCAGTTGGAAGGTCGGCATGCGGCCGAATTCGGTCGTGAACACCACCAGGGTATCTTCCAACATGCCCCGCTGTTTCAAGTCGGCCAGCAAGGCGGCGGCCGGCTGATCGAGAATCGGCGCGTGGACGTCGTACTGGGCTTTGAGCGTGCGGTGGCCGTCCCAATTGCCCACTCCCTCGCCCATCGCGTACGAGCCGTTGAACACTTCGACGAACCGCACGCCCCGCTCCAGCAGCCGCCGGGCCAGGATGCAATTGCGGGCGAAGCCGGCTTTGTTCGCGTTTTGCGTGTCGTCGGCCCCGTAGGCCGCCAGCGTGGCGGGCGATTCGCTGGCCAGGTCGCTCACTTCCGGCGCGCTCAGTTGCAGCCGGGCCGCGAGCTCGTAACTGGCGATCCGCGCGGCCAGCTCGGTGTCGCTGCCGTCGCGCTCCAGATGTTTTTGATTCAGCAGCTTGAGGAATTCGCGGCTGGCCAGGTCGCCGTCGGGCGTGATCGTCGATGGCGGCAGCAGGTTGGGAATGGGCTGCGAGGCGTTGAACGCCGTGCCTTGAAACACGGCGGGCAAAAAGCCGTTCGACCAGTTGGCCACGCCGCTTTGCGGAGTGCCGCGCGGATCGGGAATCGCCACGAAGGCCGGCAAGTTTTCCGACTCGCTGCCCAGCGCGTACGACACCCACGAGCCCGCGCTCGGATATCCCTCGACGGTGAACCCGGTCGACATGAAATTCTCGCCCGGCCCGTGCGTGTTGGTCTTCGAGGTCATCGAATGGATGAAGCACATTTCGTCGGCCATCTCGGCCAGGTGAGGGAGCATGTCGCTGATGTATTTGCCCGACGCCCCGCGCGGCTTGAAATCCCAATAGCTCTTCGTCAGGTTCCCCGATCCGCCTTGGAAGGTCACCAGCTTGTCGGCCCCGGGCATGGGCGTGCCGTGGCGTTTGATCAGCTCGGGCTTGTAGTCAAAGCTGTCGATGTGGCTCAGCGCGCCGGAGCAAAAGATCATCAGTACCCGCTTCGCCTTGGGGGTGAAATGCGGCCCTCGGGCGCGCAGCGGTGCCTGCGGCAAAATCGTCGGCCGGATCGGGCTGCTGTCGTCGGCGCGGCACCAGCGGTCGTCGGCCAGCAGACTGGCCAGCGCCACGCTACCCAAGGCACCGCTGGCCTGGCTGAGAAAATGCCGTCGATCCATGGAATCTCTCCGAGATTAGAGCAGGTGAGCAGTGGAACAGGTGAGCAGTGGAAGGCAGGCAGCTCGACGCAAAAAAACTCGAGTTCAGGGTTCAACAAGGCCAGTCAAAGAAATCAATCATCGATTCAAACGGACGAAGAAACGAATTGAACCGCGGAGGACGCAGAGGGAGTTCATTCTGACCGAATCAGTGAAATCATGTCCGATTTCGAATGATGCAATTACGAACGAATGATCGCGGCTCACGCGATGTCTCATTCACTTCTTCTTCCTCTTCCCCCCTCTGTGTTTCCTCTGCGTCCTGCTATGTAACTGGTTGTCAAGGCAGTCGTGGCGTTTCGGGGTTTGGGAGTTGATGTCGTGCAGTCTGCTATTCGATCGTCCGCCAGTGGGACGGAGATCATCTGATTGATTCGCAGGAGAACGGACTACACTCTG
>DATJTR010000732.1:0-6412 GCA_035503215.1 Pirellulales bacterium | reverse complement strand
CCTGGCCGCACCTCCGTGCCGGCCGCGCCCTGTAACACAAGCGCCACTTCACACCGATCCTATTGAGTCCGTGGTGACAAATGGGCCAAAGGGCGACCAGCGGAAGCCCTGAAAACAGGGCGTTTGAGGTTGCGCAACGAGCCCATTTCCAACCTAGCTATCAATAACTCCCCATGAAACAACACGGCGTCCGTTACAGCATGGCTTGCATCAAACAACACGGGGCCCGTTACCATGCCGGCCCCCGCCACCGCAAACCACTTTGGCACAATGACTTCCGTCACCGAGAGTAATTGCCCCCCATCGCGACCGCTGACAGCCGTTGATCAGCCCACCGCGCTAAGGCGACGATCTCTCGGTAACCCGCGCGACCCAGTTTCCACCTGGCTGCCGATCGAAGCCGCCGGCCCACTCGACAAAATCGACGTTGTTGGGTGCGATGACCAGCAGCACGAATTTTCGCTCGGCCAGATTACAACTCAGCGGGCCGAACGTGGTCAGCTTGCCACCATCCGCGATGACCGGCTGGGCCGCTTTCAGCGCGTCGAGCTGCATGGCCAGATCGGCGTCGTCGGTTTGCTCGAGCAACTTCACCAGCGCGGTTTTCGCTTCCTCGGCAGACAAGGTCTCCTGTCGGCCCAGCCCGTCGGTCTTCGTGCAGCCGGCCAGGCACAGCGCCATGCCCGCGGCGGCAACAACAGCAGATGCCCGTCCTACGTCGATGCTTCACCCCCGCCACTCGACGCCAGCGCGGCGCTTTTCATGAGGGCCGAACGCCTGAAATTGCACTAACCCGACGCCACCCGCCTGCGGCGAGTAACCGCGAGGGTTCCTCGCCTTTGCTTCCTCGCTTGCGCGTCGGGTTAGTTTGTCCAGCGGCACGCCGCGACGGAGCGCGCCCTAGCGAGCGGCTTCAAATCTCCCAGCCCGCGCGATACTTCTTGTGCAAGAACCGCTCGGCCTCGGCGGTATTGGTGACCTTCAGACCGGCGGCGTCCCAAACGAGCGGCTGGCCGCTGCGATAAGAGACGTTGGCCAGCAGCACCGCTTCGGTCAGCCCGCCCGAGTAATCGAAGTTGCACGTCGTCGGAGTCCCCTCCTTGCAGGCCTTGATCCACTCGGCATGATGGCCGATCGAATTGGGAATCGACGCGGGCGGCGGCGTGAAGCCGGCAAAGTCGGCCTCGGGCAGCAGGCGATAGGTGCCGTAATCGGCGAACAACAGCCCCTTTTGCCCCACGAACAAATTGCCCGCCGGCCCTAGCTGCTTCTTTTCTCCCAGCTCGAAGCCGTGAATCTGGCGCGGAATCCGCTCGCCGTTGTACCAGGTGAGTTTCACCGGCGGCTGCCCGTCGCGCGCCGGGAACTCGTAGCGCACTTCCAGCCCCAGCGGGCAAGACTCGGAATGCACCGGCGGCCCCTGGGCGGCCACGCTCGTCGGCGCCCGTAGGCCCAGGGCCCAAAACGGCAGGTCCATGTGATGGCAAGCCAGATCGGCCACGACGCCGCCGCCAAAATCCCACCAGCTCCGCCACTTGAACGGCACATAGGCCGGATTGTACGGCCGCTCGGGGGCCGGGCCGAGCCACAAATCCCAGTGCAAGCCGGCCGGCACCGGCGGCGTGTCGCTCGGCCGCTCCAAGCCGCCAAAACCGTGGCCGGCCCAGGTGTGTACTTCGGTCACCGGCCCGATCGCGCCCGACTGCACGATCTCGACCACGCGGCGATAGTTGTCGCCGGCGTGAATCTGCGTCCCCATCTGCGTGGCCTTTTTGGCCTTGGCCGCTTCCTCGCGCACCAGCCGGCACTCGGCCACGGTGTGCGTGAGCGGTTTCTCGCAGTAAACGTGCTTACCCAGCCGCAGGGCCCTCACCGTGGCCGGGGCGTGAATGTGGTCCGGCGTGCAGATCGCCACCGCGTCGAGGTCGGGCTGTTCGAGCAGACGACGAAAATCGACATACGTTTTCGCCTTGGGAAACTCGGCCCCCGCCTTACCCAGCAGCACTTCGTCCACGTCGCACAGGGCGACGATGTTTTCCCCTTTCAAATTGTCGATGCTGTAGCGAGCCTGGTTCGCCGTCCCGACCACGCCGATGTTCAGCTTCTCGCTGGCCGAGCGCTCCTCGGCCGGCAGCCGGCTGCTCCAAAAACCCGTGCCGACACTCAAACCGGCCAGCGAACCGAGCGCGGCCGATTGGCGGAGAAACGTGCGGCGCGACGGCCGGCCGGCAGCGTCGCAGCGAGGCATGGCGGGGCGAGATTCGTTCATCGGGGTAGGTCCTCAATCGGCTGGGGAGGAAAATAGTCGGCAGGAAACGGAGGATGGGTTGGTCGCTTGATCGGTCGCTCAGTCGCTCGTTTTATTGTCCGATTTGCTCGTGTCCGGCTTAGAGGCGTCTGGGTTCGTTGCTTCCCACGCCCGCAGCGCACCGGCTTGCTGCGTGCGGACGTAATAAAATCCCTGGTCGATCGTCACATACAGCGTGTGGCGGTCGTCGCCGACGCCGAACTCGACGTTGCTGGGAATCCCTACGAGATGCTTCGATTTGGGTTCCTGGTCCACCGGCCCGGTCGGCAAGAAGGCCAACTCCTGCCCATCTTCGTCGACCACCAGAATGCCTGGCTTGGCCGGATTCCGGCAGGTGATGTACAGGTTGCCGGCCGAATCGACCGTCAAACCATCGCAGATTTCTTCGTCCCCCCGCTCGACCAGCGTGCGCCTGGGGCCGGCGATCCGCCCGTTCTCGTCGATCGGAAACGCGTACACCCGCATCGCGCCATGGTCCGCGGCAGCAGTTCTGTCCGCGGCTGCGGTTCTGTCGGCCGCTGCCGTAGCCGCCGGCTTGGCTCCCGGCTTCCCCTTCGCCGGTCGTGGCGGCGTGTGATGATCGCCAACATAGATCGTGTGCTCGTCGGGGCTGAGCACGATGCCGTTGGGCGTTTCGACGTCATGCGTCCATTCACGCGCGGCTTCGTTGGGATCGGTCGAGCCGGGATCGATCACGTAGACCGCTTTATACGGCAGCTCCATCGGGTCGCCGTTCACATAGCGCGGATCGGTGAAATAGATCCGCCCCTGGCGATCGAGGCACAAATCGTTCGGCGAGTTGAGGCGCTTGCCGCCGATCCGCGAGGCCAGCGACTGCCGCTCGCCAGTCTCCACGTTCCAGCGCGACACTTCCCGCCGGCCGCCGTCGGCCCCGTCGCACACGATCAGGTTGCCCGCGGCGTCGAACACCATGCCGTTGGCCTTGCTGCCGTGGTCGGTGAACAGGCTGACGTTGCCGGTCTTGGGATCGTAGCGCTGGATGTGCGTTTGCAGCTTCGATCGTGGGCCAAACGGGATGACGGTGAAATAGATGCTGCCATCCGGCGCCGCGGCCGGCCCCTCGCTCAGCCCGCCGCCCAAATCCAGCGGGCTGGTGAACAAGGGCTCCAGCACGGCGTCGGGGGGAAAGATCGTGTTGTCGGCCGGCTCGGCCGCCCCGACCGCCAGCGCCACGATCAGGCCTGCACTCAATAAACCGCTCATCGTCCGCCCGCCGGGGTTCTTGGGAAGGATGCCTGCCGATCAGTCTAAATCGTCCCGCGCCGGCCAGCTACGGCCAGCGCCGGTTTTCCACTGCCGTTCGGCGCCTGCCCGCCGACTTACTAACCCGACGCGCCAGCGCGGGAATCGTCGCTCAACCCGGTGTCGCGCTCACCCCACGCCGGAGGTCCCTCGCTTTCGCTTCGGGCTAGTACGTCGCGCCAACCAGAAGCCTTGGACCGCGGTGCCAGTAACGACGCTAGCCCGCCGCTTCACTAACCCGCCGCGCCAGCGAGGGCGTCTGACATTGGCACACGATCCATCGTTGCGCCGCCTGTGCGCCGCCGACGAGCGCGGGCCCGATCATGCCCGCATGCGTTCCAAAACATTCTTCGTAATCTGCTGCACGCGGCGGTCAGGCCCCTTCGGTTCGGTATACACCTTGGGCCGCACGTAGCCCGGCGGTTCGCTCAGGCCGTCGGCCCACCAGATCGTGGCCGCGTTGAACACGATATTGCCTTTCGGCCCGGGATAGACGGTGGCCGTGTACTTGCCGCCATTCGGTTGGCCGGGAGCGCGCTGCGTGTCGCCGCTGGCCACGACTTCCAAACCCGGGATCGGTGCCGGGTCGCCATGCCATTCCCAACCGACCAGCCCCGGAATGCCTTCTCCCTCCTTCATGCCGGTGCCGGCGAACAGCCAATGCTCGGGCAGGCGGCAGATCCAATCGGCCCCGCCGGTGATGTCGCCGGTGCTGTGAGCCCCCATCAATTCGTTGCCGTAGGGGTGGCCCCATTTCAATTCCTTCATCCCCGGCAACGCGCGGGTCTCTCCCCACGGCGCGAACACGCCGACGCGTTCGAACGCCCGCGCGGCATCGTCGAACACCACGCGGCCATACATCGTGTTGCCCGACAGGAAGGCGACGTTCAAGCCCTCGGCCACGGCAGCCCGCACGTTGTCGAACATTTCGATCGTCCAATACTCGTCGTGCCCGACGCTCAACAATCCCTTGGCCCGCCGCAGCCCGGCCGGGTCGCGATGCGTGTCCTGGTTCGAAATGTACGTCACGTCGTAGCCGAGCGATTCCATCCAATAGGCCAGCGGAAACTCCCACAGCAGCCATTCGCCCGAGCCGACCGACAGCGGGGCGTCGAAAATCTGGCAGTATTTTCCATAGGGTCGATTGAAACTCACCTGCACGCCGCCGCCCCAATACCACTGGTGTTCGCCGTTGTCGTAAATGGCGAACTGGCTGGGCCAGCGGTTGTAGGCCTGCCAGGTGTGATCGCTGCACTGGAACAAAAAGTCGGCCTGCCGATCGTCGCGGACGATGAACACCACGTAGCTTTGCCGGCCGCTGTCCAGCGCCGTGAGCTTGCCGAGATACACGCCGCTCAGCCAATCGGCCGGAATCGTCAGTTCGGTGCACGGCTCCCATTGGCAGTTCCGCAGTCGCTTCTCGGCCACTGGCGGATCGGTCTGGGCCGTGCCGGCGAATTCCCCCAGATGCTTCACGCTGCGGCCGCCGTCGCCGCCGTAATAGCCGGTGCGAAAGATTTCCAGCGTGAATCGGCTGGCCGGATCGGTGCTGACGAAAAACTGCAGCTTGTCCCCGGCCTTGACCGAGGCCGCCGAACAAAAACCTTCGATCCAGGGAGAGCGAAACCGCGACTTCGGCTCGACCTCGACCTTCGTGAGCATCCAATCGCGCGTCCCCGGCCGCTGGTTTTCTTGGGCCACGGGGTTCGTCGTCGTTTCGTCCGCCCGGGCACCCAACGGCAACGCCAGGGCCGAAGCGCCGGCCGCGGCCAGTCCATCGAGAAACGCCCGCCGCGAGATCGGTTTCTGTTGCCGCGCGTCCATCGTTTAGTCTCCGCCTAAGGTGTCATTGCCTGCTTTTCAAATAGGCCACCAAGTCGCTCAGCTCCTGCACGCCCAGCAGCTTGTCCAATCCCTCGGGCATCAGCGAGGTCTGACTCGGCCGCATGACTTCGATCTCATCGCGGGCGATCCGCTGGCTGGCTTGCGGACCGGTCGTCAATAAGATCTCCCCGGGCGTTTGTTCCTGCACCAGGCCATTGAACTGCCGGCCGTCGCTCGTCACCACCGTGACCGGCTCGTAACTGCGAACGAAACTCGCGCTGGGATAGACGATCGCTTCCAACAGGTCGCGCTCGGTGCGAATCTTGCCGATCAGCGTCAGATCGGGCCCGACCCGGCCGCCGACATAGGCCACGGCGTGGCAGCCTGTGCAAGCGGCTCGCTTGCTGTTGAAAATCGCGTGCCCGCGCTGGATGTCGCCGGCCGGCAGCGACGCCAAGAGTTGCTCCAGCCGCTCGCGCCGCTGTGCCGCGCTGGCATCGACGCGAGCGATCACCGCCGCCCCCTCGGCCGCCAAACCCGGCGGCAGCTTGGCGACGAACACCTCCAGCACGTCGCGGCGGATGCCGCTGGGGTCGGCGTGAGCGGCGAGCGCGGTGAGCACTTGCCGCTCGACCGGCTCGGCCGCGCCGACAAAACTCGGCAGCAGCCGGTTCCATTCCAGCGCCGCCATGTGCTGCATGTGGTCGGCAATTTTCAGTCGTTGCTCTTCATTCATTGCCGCTTGGGCCAAAACCTGCGCCGCGGTGTCGCGTTCCAGCGGCGCCGTCTCCTCGGTCAGGTTGCCAAGTAAAAAATCGAACAGTGCCGGCGACAAAAGGCCCACCTGATCGCCAAGCGTTTCGAGTGCCGCCAGCCGCAGCTCGCGCGATTCCTCCGGCCGCTCGGCAAATTGCACGAGCTGGGCCTGGGCCTGCTGGCGCTGCTCCTTCGACAGGCCCAGCGAGCGCAAACTCGCCAAGGCGTCTGCCGCGAACCGGCGCGACTGAGTGGCCCGCA
>DATJTR010000731.1:0-6775 GCA_035503215.1 Pirellulales bacterium | reverse complement strand
CTGTTGGGTTTCCTGGCGGTGACCGCCGCGACGATCAACGTGGTCGGCGGCTTCATGATTACCGATCGCATGCTCAAGATGTTCAAGCGTCAGGAACGAAAATAGGCGATGCAGAACGTGTGGTTTCAGGTCGTCTGGGCGCTTTCCGTCGCGGCACCAACCGACGCGCTGGAACCGCCCGCTGCCAATTGGCGCGAGTACCTGATCCAGGCCTCTTACCTCGCCGCGTCGGTCCTATTCATTCTCGGCCTGAAGGGCTTGACTGCTCCGGACAAAGCCCGCCGCGGAATGCAACTGGCCGCCATCGGCATGTTGGTGGCCGTCGTCGGCACGCTGTTTCATGAGGAAATCGTTACGCCGATTTGGATCGTGGCCGGATTGACGGTTGGCTCGGCGATCGGGGCCGCGATTTCGATTTGGATGCCGATGACGGCGATTCCGCAGCGGACGGCCATCTCTCACGCCTGCGGCGCGCTGGCCGCGACGCTCGTCGGCATCGCCCACTATCACTTCATGACGGTGGTGTTGCCCAGCGAGCCGCCCGGTGAACGGCTGATGACCCCCGGCCCGCTTGGCGCGGTGGAGATGGGGGCGCTGGGATTCGAGGTGATGTTCGGGTCGCTGACGATCACTGGCAGCTTGATGGCGTTTGGCAAACTGCAAGGATTGCTGCCCAGCGCGCCGATTACCTACCGGTTTCAAAACGCTTCGAACATCGGTCTGTTCGTCGTCGCGGTTGCCATGTTTCTCTATCTCGTCTTTACCCCCTCGACGGCCGGGTCGCATGCACCGGTGTTCTACTTGATGGCCCTGGTCGGCCTGGCGGTCGGAGTGTTGATCGTGATGCCGATCGGGGGTGCCGACATGCCGGTCGTGATTTCGCTGCTCAACTCCTACGCCGGGCTCGCCTCGTCGGCCACCGGCATCGCGTTGGGAAACAATGTCCTCATCATTGCCGGCGCTCTCGACGGCGCCAGCGGCTTTTTGCTCTCGATTCTGATGAGCAAGGCGATGAATCGCTCGTTCACCAACGTGCTGTTCGGGGCTTTCGGCGGCACGACGGAGGTCGGCACGTCGGCAGCAGCACTGGCCGGGCAAGCGGTGAAGAGCGTCTCGGTTGAGGACGCCGCCGTGCAGTTGGCCTATGCGCGCCACGTGATCGTCATTCCCGGCTACGGCATGGCCGTGGCCCAGGCGCAGCATCAGGTCCGCGAGCTGAGCGAACTCATCGAAAAGCGGGGAGGCGAAGTGAAATTTGCCATCCATCCGGTCGCCGGTCGCATGCCGGGGCACATGAACGTGCTGTTGGCCGAAGCCAACATCGAATACGACAAGCTGCTCGACATGGACGAGATCAACGGAGAATTTCCCCGGGCCGACGTGGCCTTGGTCATCGGCGCGAACGACGTCGTGAATCCCGCCGCCCGCAACGATCCCTCCAGTCCGATCCACGGCATGCCGATCCTCAACGCCGATCAGGCCCAAAGCATCATCGTGCTGAAAAGGAGCATGAATCCCGGTTTCGCGGGCATTGAAAACGAGCTGTTCTACAATCCCAAGTGCGCGATCCTGTTCGGTGACGCCAAAAGTTCGCTGACCAAACTCGTCGGGGCGGTTAAACTGGCATAAGGTGCGCCTCCTTGCCCGTGCGCGGCGCGCCACCGGACGACTCCGTATGCCTGACTCCGCCAAAACCAGCGTGCCGCAAGATCGATCTGCCGATCGTGTTCGGTCAATGGTCAGCTCGTTCGACCGGTTCCTCGAGCGGCTCTTGCTGATCGTTTACAAACGTTTGCCGGGCATGCGCCGCTGGCGTTCGCGACCCGTCACTCTGACGCGCAAAGGCTGGGTCTATCTAGCGGTTCTCTTTACGGTGTTCGGCGGCGCACACTTGCGCGATTCCAATTCGTTGCTAATTCTAGGGGGGATGCTCACCGGGCCTTTGCTCCTCAGTTTTTGGCTTCCTCGGCGAGCGTTGGCCCGACTCGCCATCGAGCGGCAAGTTCCTAGCGGCGTTTCCGCCGGTGGTCGCCTCGTGATCGAGCTGACCGCCACGAACCGGCTGCGTTGGCTTTCGGCCTGGGCGATTGAAGTCGAAGATATGTGCCGCTACGACGGGCCCCTTCCGTCACTGACAAACAGCCCGGGGCGCATGTTGTTCCCATTTCTACCGCCGCGGTCGTCGTGTCGCGGCGCGTATGAAGGCACTCCTCCGCTCCGCGGTTCGTACAACTTTGGCCCCCTGCGGCTCACGACCAGCGCGCCACTCGGTCTCGTCCGGCACCGTCGTTGGGTCAATCTACCCGCCCAGATGGTCGCCTGGCCCCGTGTTGGCCGGCTAACGGCCGCTGGTCTACAGTTATCGCGGCAAAGCGATTTGTCGGCCCAGCGGACGCGCCGCCGCCAGACGCGAGCCGATCTCGACTTTCACGGGTTGCGCGACTGGCGGCCGGGCGACAGCCGCCGCTGGATTCATTGGCGTTCGACCGCGCGCCGCGGCCAGATCGTGGTCCGTCAATTCGATGCCGCGCAAGGTCACGACGTGGCGCTGTTTCTAGATCTGTTTCAGCCGCTAGGCGGCTCAGCGAGTGGTGGCATCGCAACATCGAGTGACGTCGCCGGAGTGGTCGGTTCGCACGACCTGGCGGCTCAGCGAGTCGAAACCGCGCTGTCGCTCACGGCCACGCTCGTCAGCGACATTTGCCGCCGCGGCGGTTGCCGATTGCTACTCACGGTGGCAGGAAACGAGACGATTCGCTTCGACGGTCGAGCCTCGGCGCCGATGGCGCGCCAGGTGTTGAGCCAACTGGCTATCGTCCGGCCCAGGCTGCGAGCGGCACTGCCGACCGATTTCGTCGACGCTCTTTCTGGAGCTCCTCCGCTATGCAGCGTGCTCTTGGTCTCGACGCGTTCGGTCGATCTGGCCGATCTGTCGGTTGGTAGAAATCCGCCGATCTCTCCGGTAACGCTTGCCCGCATTCAGACGATCATGGTCGACACGCCGCAAATGGGCGACTATTTCTCGCTCGTTTGAGCATCTTATTGATGCGAGCATTTAAGGCTCGGTGGGCGCGACGGCCACCCCGCCCGGCCGGCGATCCCACCACCACCAGCAGCACAGCCCGACCGCGGCACACAAATAGCCCGCCGCGAGTTCCAAGGGGCTCGGGCAGCCGGCAGGCACAGGCGGAAGTTGGCCTGGCAGCCCGATCGGGGAACCGACGTGCGGCGAATGAATGACGCCGATCAAGCTGGCTGCCCCCGCCACGACGCAGAATGCAGCGGCCCGGGCAAGTCGCCGATCGATCAGGGCGGCCAACACTGAAGCCCACAACAAACTGGTGACGATGAATCCTCCGGAGAGGACGCGGAGCGTGGCGATTCGCCCCGCCAGTGCGGCGCTGAGATCGGTTAATCCCATTTTCGCTTCGCCCATCACCGGGTCGACGAACAGCATCGCGAGATAGGCCAGCGCCGGCACGCAGGCCAAGGCAACGGCAGGATAATGGTCCGTGTCGGTGGCGGCAAAACTTTGAGCGGTGATTTCGAGGCCGATGAAAACCAGGATCGGGAAGACCGCCGCCAGCGGTAAAACGGCATAGAGAGTGGAGAAATAGCCGACGATTCCCGCGCTGCCGACGACCACCGCCGTTGCCAAGGTGTAACCCGCCCGTCCGCCCATCGCTTTGTATGCCGGATGACCGATGAAGGGTGTCGTCTGAATGACGCCGCCGCTCGTTGCCGCCACCAGGGTGGCCACTGCCTCGACGGCGATGATCGACGGCGTGTGGAATTCATCGCCGGCGGCCGCCGCGCTTTCCGTGCAGTCGATTCCCCCTACCACCGTGGCCAGCGCGAACGGAATCACGACCGGCAAATAATTGAGCGCCTCGCTCGCTGCATCGAGCCAATCGAATCGCCAGGCCGCCAACCATTCGGTAGGAAACCAAACGTGCTCGACGCTGCCAGTCGCGGTTGCAGCCGCCGCGCCGCCGGCCGCCGGCGCGAAAGCGTGAATCAGGTAATAGAGAACGCTGCCGACTACCAGGGCCGCCAACGCGCCCGGAATGCCCAGCGGCAGTTCCACGCGGGCGACCAGCGTGGTCAGAATCAAAACCAATGCCACCAGTCCCACGACGGGATCGTGCAAGATGTCGAGAAGTGGCAAGAAGCTGATCAGCACCAAGGCGATCGCCGCCAGAGAGCCTAACAGTCCTGCCCGTGGCAGCGAGCGGCGCACCCAGCCAGCCAGCGGTACGCAAGCGAGCTTGAACAAACCGCTGTAGATCAACGACCACATGCCGACGTGCCAGGCAGCCGTTGCTGCCTGGGTCACGTCCAAGCCGCGCTTCTGGGCGAGCTGGAAGGCCGGCCCGAGCACGAAGAACACCATCCCAAAGGTGCTCGGCGTGTCGAGCCCGAGCGGCATCGCCGTCACCCCTCGGCCGGTTCGCCGGGCCAGACGAAAGGCCATTGCCGTAAAGGCCAGATCGCCCACCACCACGCCCAAGGCCGTGCCGGGAATCATGTAGCGGAGCGAAAAACTGGCCGGCAGCCCCCAGCCGGCTTCTAGCAGCGAGACCAACAGGACCATGTTGGCGATGTTGTCGAGCATCAAGCCGAAAAAGGCGTTGATGTCGCCTTTCGTCGCCCAGCGATAAGGGGCCGCAGCGGTCACGAGTCGCAAAGCACCGATCTTGGGGGAAGTAATGAGAACATTCAGCGCGGCTCCGCCCAGCGGAGTTTAGGTAGGTCCAGGGAAGCGTGTCAAACCCGCGGGACAAGCAGGTCAGCCCTCGGTCAAGCCGGCCAATCGGTCCTGCCTGGCGCCGTACCAGGGCATTCATCCCCGCAGCCTTGCCTGGGCTTTTCTGCCGATGACGCTCTTGAGTCCCAGCCGCAGGCCAGGAGTGGCTCAAAAGGATACGGAACGACCCGACGCAAACCGTGGCCAGGTAGCGGGTAGACGGGTGGCAGTGCGGGCGGCATGATTGTGCTATAATCCTGCGGCAACAGTGGTTAGGATGCTAAGGGGATTGGCAGCCGCGAACTTTTTTTCCCCCTCCTTCAGAACTTCTCTCACCAGCCGTCCGTAGCAACAGATGGGTAAGGCAGTCGATAAACCGCACTCGGTTGGTCCCGGCGACGCCGATGGGGCTCCGAGCGACGAGCAGTTGCTGGCTGAATACCGTCAGCACGGTGATCGACAGGCGTTTTCCCAGTTAGTGCATCGCTACGAGAGGGAACTGTTTAGCTACTTGCGGCGGTATCTGGGCGATGCCGAAATGGCCGAAGACGCGTTCCAGGCGACTTTTTTGCAAGTCCACCTGAAATGCGATCAGTTCGAGGAGGGACGCCGCTTCCGGCCTTGGCTGTACACGATTGCCACGAACCAGGCTATCGATGCGCAAAGGCGCAATAAACGACACCGGAATTTGAGTTTGGACCGCAGCCCGAAGGGAGAGGGACAGGAAGAGGTTGGTTCGCTGGTTGACTTGTTGGTCAGTAAGGAGTTGAACCCGGAAAGTCAGTTGGACGCCAGCCAACGGCGCGATTGGATCCGCGATGCGCTCGACCGCTTGCCGGAACAATTTCGCACTGCCGTCCAATTGATTTATTATCAGGGATTGAAGTACCGGGAAGCCGCCGAAATCCTCGGGATTCCGGTCGGGACGGTAAAGAGTCGATTGCACACCGCCATTCTCAAGCTCAATGAGATGTGGACGGAAAGCCAAGCCGCCAAACCAACCGACTAATTCCAACCTCTGTTAGTGCCACCCGCCCAGGCCGCCAATTGCCGCATTGAAGCGCGAAGCGAGTCCGGGCAACGACTAAACCGAACATCGAGCCAACCCTGATGCGCGCCAGCGGCAAATGTTTTCGCCGTTCGCGAGAAGGTAGCCGCCGCAATGCCGGTGCTCGATGAGCCTTGACTGACGAGTGACAGATTATGCGAGACGATCTCGTTGGTTACCTGCTGGATGCTCTCGAGCCCCACGAGAAGTTGGCGGTCGAAACGCAACTCAGTCGCGATCCTGCCTTGCGTCAGGATTTGGAAGCCATCCGTCAGAAGCTATCGCTTTTGGAGCCTGATCAGGCGCATTACACACCTCCGCCAGGGCTGGCCGAGCGTACCTGCGAGTTCGTCTGCTCGCGAATCGAAGTCGCTTTGACTCCGGCGGCTCCGGCCCCGGCCCGCTGGCGGTTGGTTGATTTTGCGGTGGCCGCGGCGGTCTTTTTGGCCGCCTCCGTGCTGTTTCTGCCTGCCATCAGCAAGAGTCGCTTCGCCATGCAAGTGACCGGCTGCCAGAACAACTTGCGCGAGTTGGGCCGCTCGCTCGCACAATTCGCCAACGTCAACGGGGGTCGTTTCCCCAGCTTGGTCCATGGCGAACAGCAGTTTCCGGCCGGCGTCTATGCCACGAAGCTGTCGGATAACGGGCTACTCGATGAGCCTTCGAAGGTAATTTGTCCTTCCTCGATCCAGGCCGCCGAAGTCGGAGAGTTCCACTTGCCGGCCCTCGACGAAATCCAACGGGTGTCTCGGGAGAAGCAGGCCGATCTGTTTCGTCGCATGGGAGGCAGCTACGGCTACAATCTTGGTTACCTGAACGACGGCCGCTATTTTCCGACGGAAAACTTGCAGCGCAAGAACTTTGCCCTGATGGCGGATGCCCCGGACATGTTGCCGAGCGACCCGGCCAGCCGAAATCCGGCACAAGTGTCGAGCGCGAATCACGGCCGCAAAGGTCAAAACGTCCTGTTCGAGGATGGC
>DATJTR010000730.1:0-3379 GCA_035503215.1 Pirellulales bacterium | reverse complement strand
GCACCACGTGGGCGGCCGCCCCCAGCACCAGGCAAAACGTCAGCGCTCCGACCAGATGCGGCCAGATCTCGCGAATCACACTCCACACCGCCTGCCAATCCATGTGCTGCGAAGCCTCGGAGGTTCAGGGCCAACGGCATGGCGGCGAGGATCTGATCTTTCTAAGAAATCTTTCCCCGTCGCAGCCCGAAGGCTCGAACCTTTCAGCTCCCTTCGCCCTCCTTTCGTCGGTCCGTGCAAGTCGCCCGTTCCCGCAGGCCGTAGTCGGTGGCCTGCCGGCTTCGTAAAATAGCAAACCCGTGCCGCGGGCGACAGCGACCTTCGCCCGGCAAGCCGCGGCGGAGAGGAACAAGATGAAATCCACGGTCGACGAAATCCGACAGCGATTCGACGCCGACGTCGAGCGATTCTCCAACCTGGCCACCGGCCAATCGGCCACGATCGACGCCCCGCTGGCCATGGCCCTGGTGGCCGAAGCCGCCGCGGCCAGCACCCCCGGCGCACGCAGCGTGCTCGACGTCGGCTGCGGCGCAGGCAATTACACGCTCAAGCTGCTCCAGCACTTGCCGAACCTCGACGTCACGCTGGTCGATCTGAGCGAGCCAATGCTCGATCGGGCCGTCGAGCGCATCGCCACGGCAACCACCGGCCGCATCACCCCGCTGCAAGGCGACGTGCGTGAATTGGATTTAGGCGTTGATCGGTTCGACGTCGTCCTGGCCTCCGCCGTGCTGCACCATCTGCGCACCGACCAGGAATGGCACGACGTTTTCGCCGCCCTGTTTCGGGCACTTCGCGCGAGCGGCTCGTTCTGGGTTTTCGACCTGGTCGCCAGCACGACCGAGGGGGTCGAACGGCTGATGAAGCAGAAGTATGGCCAGTACCTGGTCGACTTTCGCGGCGAAGCGTACCGTGACGAAGTGTTCGCCTACGTCGAACGCGAAGACACGCCGAAACCGCTCGTGTTTCAGCTCAACCTGCTCCAGCAGGTTGGATTCAACCGCGTCGACGTGCTACACAAGAACGTTTGTTTCGCCGCCTTTGGCGGCGTGAAGCCGTAACGGGCCGCGATGCAACCCTCCGAGCCCGCGCACGGCGCGAATTGCGACTCTATTTTGCCTTCGCGCCCGCGTCGGCCTTGAGGCCAACCGCGTGTCCATCCAAACCCCACTCGGGCTTGATCGCGATGCCCAAGTGTGTGAGCGCCGTCGCCACGACGTCGACGTGATTCGTCGGCCCGGCGATCTTGCCCGGCGCAGCGTCCGCGCCGCTGACGATCAGAAACACGGTATTGACCTCCGGATTCATGCGGCCGCCGCCGTGGCCAGTTCCCACGCCGCCGTGGTCGGTTGCCACGATCACCAGCCAATTCTCCTGGGCGTAATTCGGCCGGGCATGTAGAGCATCGATCACTTGCCCCACCTTGCCGTCGACTTCCTCGAGTGCCTGCACGTAATCGGGCACCGTGGGATGAAAGCCCTTGCGGTGGCCGGTGTCGTCCACGTTTTCGAGATAGACGAACATCGCATCCGGGTCCCCCTTCGTCAGCGTTTCCACGGCCTGCGCGGCACAGCGCGTGTCGGCGGCAGCGCAGCTTCCTTCGTCCGCGGCCCGCGCGAACAATTTCGTTTCGTCGGCCGAGCGGACGATCTTTTCGTGGATCGGCGGCCAGACGCAGTAGGAATAGGTCTTGGCCCCGGGGTAGGCCTCCTTCACATGCGTGAAGAAGTGCGGGAACGCATCGTAGTGCATGACTTCGAAATTGTTGTTCGTCACACCGTGCTTGTCGGCCCACACGCCCGTCAGCACGTTCGACCAGCCCGGTCCGCTCACCGTGTCGGCCGTGTCGCCACGCGTGCCCACGATGTTCGTGGCCTCGGAAAACGCGCCCACGTCGATGAGTGCTTTCAGGTGCGGAATCTTGGCCACCTTCAGGGCGTCGGCCCGGCAACCGTCGATGCCGATCACCAGCACCCGGCTCGCGGGCCGCTCGGCCGCCTGGCCGACCAGGGACGAGAGCAACACGAGTGCACAAGCAGCCAGAATTTTCAGCGACATGTTCGATACCTGGGGTGGGCGGGGACCGGAGGGGGCACAACAGGAGCCGATAGCCGCGGCTTGCAAGCCTTCGGGACATTATGCTTTCCGCCCGCCAGCCGATCCACCGGAAGTCGCCTGCGCGGCATGCGGGTGTTGCCGCCATCGGTGGCGCGACGCCTACCGTCGGGCCAAGGCCGCAGTGGGCTTCGGTTTGACAATCGCCCCCGGTGACCTATGGTTTACCGACCCCTTTCTTTTGGCGTCTCGTCATCGGAGTGTCTGCCTTGATCGCCTTTCTCGCCGAAACTCCCATTGCCGGCGGTATGCTGACCGCCCTGGCTGCAACGCTGACGGTCTTTTTGTGGTCATCGACCCGGCGCGATGCGGCCGCCGACCAGTGGACCGAAGACTTGCAAACGCTCGCCGGTCCGCTGGCTGCTCTCTCGGATGCGCTGGCGCGGCAATGCGCCCATCCGGCCAGCGATCCCCCGGCCTGATCGCGGCCACGATCGACAGCCTCCGATCCCCTGGGACCGGCTCAACGCTCTGCCGGCCGCCCTGCGTTCCCCCCGCCAGAGAGTCTTGTTACCCCACCTCCATTAACTACCGTGGAGGTATGGGACTTCTTCTTGCACAAGCCGCCGAGGTGCCCCAGTTCGTCGAGGCCGGCACTTCCCCCGGCTGGCTCATTGCCGCGGTTGCCGGCGCCGTCGTGTTGCTGTTGCTGCTGGCGGCTGCGGGCTATCTCGTTTACCTCGACAGCGACTATTGGGTTTGAGTCGCTCGCGCCAGCCCCGCCTTTTTCCCGCGGGCCGCAAGGGGCTGACCATTCACGTCATGCTCGCGCGGCCGCCGGTCGAGCCGAGCGGTGACGGTTTTCAGAGCGGAGTCTGCATCGCAGCACGGCCGGCGCCGGAAGCGAGGCCGCTGGCAATGTCCGACCGGCGCGGTAAACTGCCGACTTTCGTCCCCGATACTGAAGGAGCACGGATGAATCCGAAGGATGAAGCAGTCGACCGCCAAGCATCGCAATGCAGGCTGGTAAACGTCGAGTACCAGATGATCCGGGAGGAATACGAGCACGGATACGTCCAATGTCCCGGTTGCGGCGCTACCGTCGAAGTGGTCGACAAGCACTCCAGCGCATCGTGCAGAGTGTTCCTGCCCGATCTTGGCGACGATGAAGATCGCGTGCTGATCAAGATGATCGACGCGGCGGGCGCCGCGCTCGACGCCGCGTTGAAAAAGTAGGCTCACTATCACGCCGAGGCGCCGGCACAAGCGTACCGACAAACCGTGGCCGCGCCGTGCCTAGCCTAATCGCCCCTGACGCTCACCG
>DATJTR010000729.1:0-3687 GCA_035503215.1 Pirellulales bacterium | reverse complement strand
GCGCTTGGCCGAGCGTTTCGCCGATTTGATGGTCGACAGCCGGCACTCGGCGCTCGAAGAGCTGATATCCGAGCCGGCCCGCCAAACGTCGCTCACCATCGCCCAGGTTGAAGAACTGGTCGAGATCATCGAGGAAAAGGTCGACCAATTGGCGAATGTCTTTTCCTGCGAATTGCCGCAGGGAATGGACTATCGCGATCTGCTGCTCGAAGCCCACCGCCGCATGTCGAAACTGGCAAGCGAAGTGGCCGGCGACTTGATGCGTCACGAGCGTGCCGCGGCCACAAGTCCGGCCGACGCGGAGATGCAGGCCGACATGGAAGAATTGACGGCGGCCGCGGCCGAGTTTGCCCGCGTCGGCCGTACCAAGGAACCGGTCGAGAGTTTGGCTCAATCCCACTCGGCTGCGCCTGCTACGGCCTCGGCAGTGGCCACCGCCACGACTGCCGCGCCAGCCGCCACGGCCGTGGCTTGCCCTGCGCAACCGGTGCCGGGGCCAGGCGGCCTGAGCGTGGAGCTGCGGCTGGAAGTGGCCAAAGCGCTGATCAACTGCCGCCAGGCCCGCCAGGCGCTGAGCCTGGTGCTGGTCGAAATCGATCACTTTGCCACCTTGGCCCGCACGTTAGGGTTGGTGGCCGCGGAAACTCGGGTCGTCAAACTCGGCGAGGTCTGCCGCGGCTGCGATTTGCCCACCGCGACGCTGCTTCACGTCCGCGAAGCTTGTTTTGCGATCATCTTGCCCGACTGCGATCGCGGCGAAGCGGTCGCGATCGCCGACGACATTCTGCACCAGGTGCGCCAGCATCCCGATTCGCACGGAGGGATCAAAGGACTCGAATTCCTGGTCAGCGTGGGAGCGGCCACCGTGCCGCTGCCGCCCAAGAATTTTCGGGTCGACGATCTGATCGACAGCGCCAACCGCTGCTTGTCGACCGCTCAGCTTTCGGGTGGCAACACCCTGAAGAGCATCGGCGTCTACTGATCGGCCGATCCACGTCGAACGTGAATCGTCTTTTTTGGCCGATTCGAGCCTGCCTCGGCTTACGGTTTGGGCTTTTGAGGCCGTTCGAACCGGAAGGTGTCCTTGCCCATCGTCGAGGCGTAAAAGACGTTCGACGCCGGGTCCCAGGCGAAGCTCGGGCCGACAAAGCCGACATGAAAATCGGTGGGCAGCGGCGCGACGACTTCCCAGGTCTTGCCGCCGTCGGTGGTCTCCAGGAACCCTTGTTTGCCGACCACCACCATGTGCAGCGAATTACGGCCGAACAGCGGTCCGAACACCGCACTGATGGGCATCCCTTCCACCGACCAGGTTTGCCCTCGATCGCGGCTGACCAACAGCCCGCGATCGGTGGTCCAATAGCCGATTCCGTGGTGCACTCGCATCACACGTCCCGCCGGCTCGACGTCTGACACCTGGCTCCAGGTTTTGCCGCCGTCCTCGCTGCGCACGATTCCTTTGCCGCGACTGGCCACGATGGCGTGCTGGTCGAAAATCCCAATCGCGACGAAGCCCGAATCGAGATTGGTCCAGGTCTGTGCTTCGTCGTCGCTCAAGCACAACTGACCGCCGCTTTCGTGCCGTAGAGCCACCAGGCACTTGCCTCCAGCCTCCCAGTCAACCGCGCCAAAGTCGAGATGGGTCGTGCGCGACGCGGTCCATGTCTTGCCGCCGTCGGTAGTCCCGGCACTCGCTCCGTAGATCATGAAGCACATCATGCGGCGGCCGGCCGGATCGATGTCGAGGGCAAAACCCGATTCGCACCGCCCGCTCACCCGACCGCCGTCGACCCGCGCGAACGATTTGCCGTGATCGGTGCTTTTCCAAATCCCTTGATCCGGCACAACCAGGAAAACATCGCCAGTGGCAGGCTCGATGGCCACACCCGACGTCTTGCCGGGATAGCCCGGCTTCGCCTGAGCGACCACCTCGCGCGAGATCGGCACCCACTGCGGATGCTCGTCGGCCCTGGCGACAGCGGTCCATCCGGCAATGAGCAGCCCCAGCAGCCAAACAAATCGCCGCATGGCGTACTGTAGGTCGACAGCGTCATTAGGATGGTGGAACAACATGAGCTCTCGCATCTAGCAACGAGACGGAATCGCAGACGTTCGGCCCAAGCCGAACGGCAGGCGGGCAGATCAATTCCCAACCGGCCGCCGGCTGTTGTCACCCGCGGCCATGCTGTCCCGCATGCATCCGAACGCTCACCTGCCCGTTTGCGCTCGGCCAAAGAGTTATAAGAGAAAGATCGCGGTACGCCATCTTCGCGCCGCGCATCTTAGCGATTGGTCGCGGGCGTTAATAGCCGGGCTGATAGCCCCATTGCCAATAATCGCCGTAAAAACCGTGGTGCATGGTTTTTCGCGACCAATAGTTCGTGTTCCACCAGCCGAAGCGATAGCTGGGTGTGGGGAACCCGTAAACCGGCGGGGGGGGGCTGCCGGGCGGTGGCACGATTGTGATCACCGGTTTGGGATGTGGCGGGCTTGGCCAGTCGGCACGAGCGTTCCCCGGATTCCCAGCGAGCGTCAGCAAGCCCACCGCCAGCAGGATCCCAACGCTGGCGATAGCTTGGGGCGGCGCGGGTGGCAGTTCCAGCCGTCGCTTTCCGTCCGACTTCGGCGGCTGAAGATTAGCTTGGCAAATCTGGCGAAGCATCGCGGATTTCCCCCACGTCGCAGGACAAGCGCCTCTTCAATTGCCGGCGAGCCGCGGAAATCCAAAAAAGGACAGACCCAACCGCTGCGCCGAATTGAGGAACCGCTTCGCGGGCTGGCTGTGTGCGAGCCTCACGTCGCCTCTCGGCGAGCGGCAACTACAACCGCTACAACCGGCTCTCTCACAGTCTCTCATCGGCCCAATGCTCGCGAAGAGAGTCGGGCCGTTTTTTTGCCCGCTAGATTCTCGCGCGCCACGCGAAACACCCTAACCGGCAATCTCAGCCAATCGCCTTGGCCGCAGAGGATTGACGAGCCCCGCTCGGCCGCTTGCTGTCACCAGTAAGAGCAACCGCCGAAACCACAGGGAGCGTACGGAGGGACATATCCAGCAGCACCGGTGAAATACGGAGCGGCGAAGGCCGGCGCGTAGGACGTGTAGTAAGGCCCCCACGCACGGTAGCCCCAACCGTAGTAGGGATAACCAAACGGAGCGAACGCGCCGTAATAGCCGAACGGAGCGCCGCCAAGGTAGCCATAGTATCCGCCGTGATAGCCGCCCCAATACGGATAGGAACGATAGCCGTACCACGGGCCATACCAACCGCCGTAGCCTCGATAATAGGCGTAGCTCGGCATGCCCTGATGGTACCAGCCAACGATCTCCATCTTCGCGGCGACGGCGTCGTCGTCATCGGCAAACAAGACCGGTGGCTTCAGCGGAGCTGCACCCAATAGCCGCGTATAGGGTCCGCCGGGAGTCAACACTGGTTGGTTGGTCGCGGTACGTTCGGCCGCCAGCGCCGGTGCGACGAAGAACAACGCAAGCAGAATGGTCCCGCATGCAACGATGTGACCGACTTGCTTCCGATTCTGACGCATGACGCGCCTCCCCAACCTCTTGCTCACGTTCGAGCAACACTCGCCGCACGACCTTGGATGCCCCATCTGCAAGGCTTCCGCTGGTCGCCCTTCGGCCGATTGGCAATCGCCGACTCAAATCGGAAGGTCGCCATGCGCGATCTT
>DATJTR010000728.1:0-4957 GCA_035503215.1 Pirellulales bacterium | reverse complement strand
GACGGGACCGTTCTCTCGCTGTGGGGGCACATCGTCGAGGGGCAGTGGGTTGCCGACCGCTACGCAGTGACCGAGCCCGACGGCTTGCACCGCACCTTCGATCGCTTGGACGACGTGCCGCCGAAGTTCGCCGCAAGGCTCAGTGAGCTGGTGAAGAACCAGGGGCTGGAGCAACGCAACCTGGTGAAGTACGTCGCCGAGCACAAACGGTTGCCCGACATCGACTGGTTCATGCTGGCCGCCTTCACCGGCATCGCCGGTGCCGGCGGGCTGTCGAACAGCATGTTTTCCAATTACACGCGCGAAAAGGGCTGGGGGATGGGGGCCCGCGTCGGGGCGATTCCCAGCGCCATTGGCGGCCGCACGATCACGCTCTCGCACGTCGGCAGCGTGTTCTTACTCGACCGCGAAAGCTTGCGTCGCTGGCACGGCTGGCTGCGGCACATTTTCCGCGATCAGGTCTTCGTGTGGATGCTGGCTTCCTTCATCGGCATGGCCCTGCCGTGCATGGTTTCGCTGGAATTCATCCGGAATGCCACGGTTTCGGACAATCGAGTCTCGGCGATGACGGCCGAGGGGATCAGTCAGCGGTTTCCCGAGTACACTGGTATCTTGTGGACCCTGACGCTGCTGTGCGGGTTTTTGGTCCTGGCGCCGGGACAGATCAGCGTGGGGGACCAGATTTCGCGCCGCTGGACCGACATCATCTGGATGAGCAATCCGCGGGCGCAGCGGCTGGCTGGCAACCAGGTGAAATACGTTTACTACAGCATCCTCGCCACTTACGCGGTGTGGGGTTTTACGATGTTGTGTTTCTTTCCACCGCTGTCGATCGCGAAGTTTGGCGCGGGTGTGGGCAATGTTGCTTTGGCCTTGTCGAGCACGCAGGCCTTGATGGCCAACCGGACGTTGCTGCCCAAGCCGTTACGGCCACATTGGCTGCTGCAGTCGGGCGTCGTTTGCTGCGCGATTTTCTTTCTCGGCATCAGCGGCGTCGTGTTGTACGAGGTGACGCGGCAGATGTTCAACTTCTAGGTTTCGAATTTCGTTACCCGCGCCCGCCGGCGCGGAACCACTTTCGTCTGTGAGAGGATACGACCACGATGGCGACCACCACCAGTGGCCCTGAACGCGGGGCAGCCGGGACCTCAACCGCCGACCTCCATGGCTTGTCGACCGCCGACCTGTTGCGGCTGTATGAGCAAATGGTGCTCATTCGCCGCTTCGAGCTCGCGGCACAAGACGTCTACAAGAAGGGGGAAATGCCGGGCTTCATTCACCTGTATATCGGCGAAGAGGCGACCGCCGTCGGCGTCTGTGCCCACCTGCGGCTCGACGACTGGATCACCAGCACCCATCGCGGCCACGGTCATGCCCTGGCCAAAGGCGTGCCTCCCGAACTCGTGATGGGCGAGCTATATGCCAAGGTCGGCGGCTGCTGCGGTGGCCGCGGCGGCAGCATGCACTTGTATGCCAAGAAGTATGGCTTGTTCGGCACCAACGGCTTCGTCGGCGGCGGCATTCCCAGCTCGGTCGGCGCCGGCCTCAGCGCCCGCACCCGCAAGACCGATCAGGTGACGGTTTGTTTCTTCGGCGACGGGGCCGTGAATCACGGCTCGTTCCACGAATCGATCAACTTTGCCGGCGTGCAGAAGGCCCCCGTCATTTTCGTCTGCGAAAACAACCTCTACGCCACGGCCACGCCGCTGGCGGCCGCCACGGCCAACACCGAGGTCGCCACCAAGGCGGTCGCCTACGGCATCCCCGGCGTGGCGGTCGATGGCAACGACGTTTTGGCCATGTGGGAAGCGTCGCGCGTGGCGGTCGAGCGGGCTCGCCGCGGCGAAGGGCCGACGCTCATCGAAGCCAAGACCTATCGCACCGTGGGTCACCACGAAGGCGAACCGTTGGTCGGCACCTACCGCACGCAGGAAGAGCTCGATCAATGGAAAACTCGCTGCCCGATCGAGCGCTTCGCCGCGAAGCTGCTGGCCTCGGGACGCGTGAAGGAAGAAGATCTGCGGCGCGTCGAAGCAGAGATCGATCGCCGGGTCCATGAATCGCTGGAGTACTCGCGTCACTCCCCGAGCCCCGATCCGGCTCGGGCCAACGACCACGTGTGGGCCGAGCCGCTTCATCCCGATCTGCCGGGCCCCGATCCGAACGCAGAGACCGTCGTGCAGGGCTATTTGGAAGCCGTCCGCGACGCGGTGGCTGAAGAGATGCGCCGCGATCCCCACACCATCTACATGGGCGAAGGGACCGGCGAACGTGGCGGCAGTTTTGCCCACACCAAAGGGATGTGGCACGAGTTCGGCGGCCATCGCATGATCGACACGCCCATCTCGGAACTCGGCTTCACGGGCACGGCGGTCGGGGCTTCGGCCAGCGGCGTGCGCGCCGTGGCCGATTTGATGTTCGTCGACTTCATGTTCGACGCCGCCACGCAAATCATCCAGCAAGGGGCCAAGCTTCGCTACATGAGCAACGGCCAGCTCAGCGTGCCGATGATCGTGCGGGCCAGTTGGGGCACGGTGAAATGCACCGGGCCGCATCACAGCGGCTCCTACCATCCGATGTGGGCCCATTGCCCGGGACTGATCGTCGTCGTGCCGTCCAATCCCGCCGACGCCAAGGGTTTGATGAAAACGGCGTTTCGCTGCAGCGATCCGGTGTTGATGCTCGAGCCAAAAGCCTTGTTCTCGACCAAAGGCCCCGTGCCCAAGGGGGAATATTTCATCCCGTTCGGCGTGGCGAACATCGTGCGGGCAGGCAACGATTTGACGATCGTTTCGTGCGGCACGCCGCTGCACCGTGCGGTCGAGGCCGCCGAGCAACTGGCCGGCGAAGGAATTTCGTGCGAAGTGATCGACTTGCGAACGATCGTGCCCTTGGACGTGGAAACGATCGCCGCTAGCGTGGCCAAGACGGGCCACCTGTTGGTGGTCGACGAAGCGTTCTCGATGTGCGGGGTCGGCGCCGAGATCGCCGCGGCGATGATGGAGCTGGCGTTCGACGACCTCGACGCCCCGATCGGGCGCCTGCATCCCGATCCGACGGCCCATCCGTTCAGTCCGATCCACGAGGCCGCGGTGGTGATCACGACCGAGAAGGTCGCCGCGGCGGCTCGAGCCGTCCTGGCAGGCAAGCCGATCCTTCCTCGCCGCTTGAATGGCGTGCGTTCCCGCACCAGCGCGAAGCCCGCCGCGGCAACCACCCATGCCGCGGCACCGGCGGCCAGCCCGCCGCCGTCGGCCGCCCAGCCGGCGGCGACGAACGGCCAATCGAGCCGGGCGCCCTCCAAGAATGGCGTGGCGGTGATCATGCCCAATCAGGACCTGACGATCACCGAAGGCAAGGTGATTAGTTGGGGCAAGAAGGTCGGCGATCCGGTCGTCAAAGGTGAAACGGTGGCCGAAGTTGAAACGGACAAAGCCGTGGTGGCCATCGAAGCGCCGGCCAACGGCCGGTTGGTCGAGATCGTGGCCCCAGTCGAAACGGTCGTCGCCCTCGGACAGACGATCGGCATCGTCGAGCCAAGCTAAGCGTTGTTGGCCGCGCACCCAGCGCGGCCTTTCGCGGCGGAGATACCGCGCCCGGTGCCGTGGTGATCGCTCTGGCGGCAATCGCTGCGCCGGGGGTCACTTCGTGGAACATCACCTCTTGAGATTGAATCGTGCTCCGCACGGGAGAACCTGCGATGGCCGCTTTGCGCTGGCAGCAACCTTGGCGTTTTTCCGATCGACAGATCGTGCTCGGTTTGGTGATTGCCGCATTGAGCATGGCGGGGCAGGGGAGGGGAGCCCTCGCGGCCGAACCTGCCGCGAGCCCCATGGGCGTGGTCGACTTGTCGCTCTTGGTTTCACCGCGCTATCCCTGCGTCTGGCCCAGCGGAATGACTCCCTATCAATTGGCGCCGACGCGGACCATCGGGCCGGGAGCCTACAATCGCGAAGTGGTGGTGATCGACGAGCACACGGGCACGCAATTCGATGCCCCGGCTCATTTCGTTCCTCCACCCGACTCGGGATTGCCCGGCGCAGGCCCAATGGGCAGCGTTACTGGGGACAAAGTTCCGGTCTGGCGGTTCGTGGGCGAGGCCTGCGTCGTCGATTGCCGGAGCCACGTCGACGACGCGCCGAGCGGAGAGAGCTTTCTGATTACTCCCGACATCGTGCTCGATTGGGAGAAAAAGCATCGCCGGCTCGGCCCCGGCGACGTCGTCCTGTTTCGCAGCGGTTACACCGATCGTTACTATCGGCCGTTTCCCGAGGGAGAGCGTTTTGTCAGCAGCGTGTTGGACCGCCGCGCGTCGGGCTGGCCGGCCCCCGCGCCGGAAACGATGAAATTGCTCGGCGAGCGGCAAGTCTCGGCGGCCGGCACCGACGGCGCGAGCATGGGACCGGTCGGCCCGATCGCCGTCGCCACGCACCAGGCCGGCGGCCAATATGGCCTTGTCTGGACCGAATGTTCGACCGACTTGGGCGCTTTGCCAGAAACGGGCGCACTGCATGCCATCATGGCCAACAAGCATGCCGCCGGCTCGGGAGGCGAAGCCCGCGCTCTGGCCATCACCGAGCCCAAGCTGGCCGCCAAACTGCTGACCAGCGTGCGCGCCAAGCACGTGGCCGACCTCTCGGTGCTGTTGGACGAGGATTTGCCGGTGACCTGGCCCGGGGAAGGAGCCGGCTTGGAAGGGGCGCGCTATCTCGGCAAAACGCTGAACGCCTTCGACCCGACGCGCGGCCCGTTCTTCGCGCGGATGCACATTCTCGATAGCCAGGCGGGCACGCATTTGGTCACCCCTTCGTATGCGTTGCCCCCGAAAGGATTCGACGACGCACGCTATGCGCCCGAGGTGCGCGAAGCTTTGGCCAAGTACGAAGCGCGCTTCGGTAAACGCGGCAACAGCGATCTGACCGTGGACAAAGTGGCCCTCGATCAGCTGCTGGGGCCG
>DATJTR010000727.1:0-5798 GCA_035503215.1 Pirellulales bacterium | reverse complement strand
GCGAGCTGATATAGCCCGGCGGAAAGACCTTTCTGGCCGACTCGTAGTTTTGCAAACCCAGGCCGATTTGCTTGAGGTTGTTGGCGCACTGCATCCGCCGCGCGCTTTCGCGGGCCGACTGGATGGCTGGCAACAAGAGCGCGATGAGCAGCGAAATGATCGCCATCACGACCAGCACCTCGACGAGGGTGAAACCTTTCGGACGGCCTCGGCCCAGCAGGGCCGCGGCTCGTTGTTCTGGGGATTTGGAACACATGGGCGGGCATTTCCTCGGGACGAGCACTTAGTGATTTCGTGCCATCATAACAAAAGATTTGTATGCCGCAACTGTTTTTTTTGATTAATCAAAACAACAGCGCAATCCACTGGCGCCGATCGACTTGCGGCTGGAGAGCCGGGGGGCCGGGCAGTTGACACCCAGGGGGCGGCGACTTTAAGGTAGGAGCTGCAATTTTCGTCTGCATGGCGCCAAGGCGACAGCGAACATGACGGCCCATTTCCCCAGCCAGCACGCCGCCGTACGATCACCGATCGCGATCGGCGGGGTCATTATTACTGGGGAGGTGCGGCCGTAGGGCGTCCGCCGTTGGTGCAAGCCGACAGTCGCCAGCCCTGAGGCCCCAGCGGTCTTCAGGGCTGTTTTTGTTTTCATGACCGCACGCACTGGCAGCGCAACGACGGTTCCGACCGACCGCGCCGGCCGGTCGTGAGGGCTGTTTTTGTTTTCATGACCGCACGCACTGGCGGCGCAACGACGGTTCCGACCGCCCGCGCCGGCCGGTCGTGAGGGCTGTTTTTGTTTACCCTGATCGCTCAACCGTTTTCTTCGCCGGCAGGCGGAGCACGAACGAAAACCGAGTCCACATCCATGCGTCGAATCCAGATTTACGACACCACGCTTCGCGACGGCAGCCAGGGGGAAGGGATCAGCTTTTCGCTCCAGGACAAGCTGATGATTGCCGAGCGGCTGGACAGCCTGGGTTTCGATTTCATCGAAGGGGGTTTTCCCCTCTCGAACGAAAAGGACACCCAGTTTTTCGAACGGGTGCGGGATCTCGATCTGAAGCGCGCGGCCATCTGCGCCTTCGGCATGACGCGGCGGCGAGGGACCGCGGCCGAGGACGATCCGGGCATGAAGGCCCTAGTCGCGTCGCGGGCCAAGGTGATCACGATCGTCGGCAAGACGTCGGAGTTCCATGTCCGCGAAGTGCTCCGCGTGTCGCTGGAAGAAAACCTGGCAATGATCGCCGAGACGGTCGCATTCCTGCGGGCCGAAGGGCGGCGCGTGATCTACGACGCCGAGCATTTCTTCGATGGCTGGAAACTGAACGCCGACTATGCCGCCCGCACGATTCGGGCCGCGGCCGACGCGGGGGCGGAAACGGTCGTGCTCTGCGACACGAACGGCGGCAGCATGCCGGAAGAGATCGCCCGCTACACGGCCGAGGCCATCCGCGCGTTGCCGGTGCCGGTGGGCATTCATTGCCACAACGATTGCGAGCTGGCGGTGGCCAATTCGCTGGCCGCCATCGACGCCGGCGCCGCGCAGGTACAAGGAACGCTGAACGGTTTTGGCGAACGCTGCGGCAACGCCGATTTGATCTCGATCGTGGCCAACCTGGCGCTCAAGAAAAAAGGCTACGAGGTGCTGGAGAACTCGGGCGTCGAGCATCTGACCGAGCTGTCGCGGTTCGCCTACGAAACGGCCAATCTCCGCTTCCGCGCGAATCAGCCGTTCGTTGGGGCCAGTGCGTTCGCGCACAAGGGAGGCATGCACGTGCATGCCGTGTCGCGCGTGGCCGAAAGCTACGAACACATCGCTCCGGATCGCGTGGGCAACGAGCGGCGGATTCTGGTCAGCGAGCTGTCGGGACGCTCGAACATCGCGGCCATGACCGCCGGCCACGACATCGCACACGACCGCGAATTGATGGACAAGATTTTGGCCCGCGTGGTCGAGCTGGAGAGCCGGGGCTATCAATTCGAGGCGGCGCAAGGTTCGTTCGACCTCTTGATTCGCCGCTGCGCCGGCACGTATCGGCCTCATTTCGAGCGGCTGAATTTTCGCGTGAACGTCGAGACGGCGGCCGCTCCGGCCGGCCCGGCCGAGCGCGTGGTGACCGAGGCCACGGTGAAACTGCGCGTCGGCGAAATGGAGCGGCACGAAGTGGCCGAGGGGGATGGGCCGGTGAACGCGCTCGACGCGGCGCTGCGGAAAGCCCTGGGCGAAGTCTTTCCCAGCTTGGCCGACATGCAGCTTGTCGATTATAAAGTTCGCGTCATCAACACCGAGGCGGGCACGGCCGCCGTGGTCCGCGTGGCGATCGAAAGCCGCGACGAGGACGAAGTCTGGGGCACGGTGGGCGTGAGCGAGAACGTGATCGAGGCCAGTTGGATCGCCTTGGTCGACAGCTTTGAGTACAAGCTGTGCAAGGATGAAGCGAAGAAGGCTTGAGACTGCAGGCTACAGGCTACAGGCTTTAGGCTTTAGGACACTGTAAACCAGCGAGCCTTGCCCGAAGTGGCAGAAGCGAGCGGCGTGAGGCCCGACAACGGAGGGGCCGAGCGCAATAACACAGAGAGTAGGTCAGGCCTTGGCCTGACGGATACGCTCAGACATGAATCAGGGAGCTGTCAGGCCAAGGCCTGACCTACGAGGACATGGAAGCGAGCACATCGGAGCGCGCGGGCGAACTGCCCAAGCAGTATAACCACGGCCAGGCGCAGGCGCGGTGGTATCCGTTTTGGGTCGAGCGGGGGTACTTTCACGAAGATGCGCCGGCCCAAGCCGTGGCGAGCAAAGCGCAGGGCGCTGGCGAGAAGCGCGATGCGCGGGGACGTGCGCCGTATAGCATCGTCATCCCGCCGCCCAATGTGACCGGGGCGCTGCACCTGGGTCATGCGCTGAACAATTCGCTGCAGGATATTCTGGCCCGCTGGAAGCGGATGCAGGGTTTCAACGTGCTGTGGATGCCGGGAACCGATCATGCCGGCATCGCCACCCAGGCGGTCGTCGAGCGGCGGCTGTTCGAGGAGGAGAAGAAGACGCGGCACGACCTGGGCCGGGCGAAGCTGGTCGAGCGCATCTGGGCCTGGAAGAACGAATACGAAACCCGCATTTTGGGCCAGCTCCAGCAGATGGGCTGTAGCTGCGATTGGCAGCGGACCCGCTTCACGCTCGACGAGGTTTGTGCCCGCGCGGTGCGCGAAACGTTTTTCAAGATGTTTCGCGACGGGTTGATCTATCGCGGCCAGCGGCTGGTGAACTGGGATTCGTTCCTGCAAACCGCCGTCAGCGACGACGAAGTGTTTCACGAAACCGTGGCCGGCCACTTCTGGCATTTCCGCTACCGGGTAATCGACCCCAAGTCGGGGGAGCCCGACCACGTGGTGATCGCCACCACCCGGCCCGAAACGATGCTGGGCGACACGGCCGTGGCGGTCCATCCCAATCCGGCGGCGGCGCTCGATCGGGCGGAAGCCGAATTGAAAACGAAGCTGGCGGCGAGCGCCGAGAAGGACGCTGCGGCGGTGCAGGCAGCGCTCGACGACATTGCCACGCGGCGGCGGGAAGTGCTGCCGCAATTGGTAAAGTTTGCGGCGATGGCCCGCGCGGGCCGGCGGCTGATGCTGCCCCTCTTGAACCGCGAGATTCCGCTGGTCGCGGATGAGTGGGCCAAGCCGGAGCTGGGATCGGGCTGCGTGAAAATCACACCGGCTCACGATGTGAACGACTACGAAGTCGGCCGACGGCAAAATCTGCCGATGATCAACATTCTGAATCCCGACGGCACGCTGAACGCCCAGGCGGGTAAGTACCAGGGGCTCAAGATTCCCGCGGCGCGGGAGCGCGTGGTGGCCGATTTGGAGTCGCTCGGCCTGGTCGAGGCGATCGAAGACCGCGAAATCGAGTTGGCCCATTCCGATCGCTCGAAAACGCCGATCGAGCCGTATCTGGCCGATCAATGGTTCATCCGCATGCAGGACCTGGCCCAATCGGCGATGGACGCCGTGAGCGATGGCCGGGTGAAAATCATCCCCAGCCGCTACGCGAAGGGATATTTGGACTGGCTCGGTGAAAAGCGCGATTGGCCGGTCAGCCGGCAACTGTGGTGGGGGCACCAGATTCCGGTCTGGCACAAGACCGGCAAAGCGAGCGTGAAGGAGAGCGACGAGCTAGCGAAAAAGCTGCCCGGGTGGATCGCCGCCGAGCGCGCGGCGATCGTCGGTTCGCTGGCCGACGAGAATTGCCTGGTGTGCGTGCGCGGCGAAGACGACGCGGAAGTGGTGGCCGCGCTGGAGGCGGGGGGCGCGTTCGCGCGCGATTCCGACGTGCTCGACACCTGGTTCAGCTCGGCGCTGTGGCCGCACTCGACGCTCGGCTGGCCGGAGCAAACAGACGACCTGGCGTATTACTATCCGACCAGCACGCTGGTCACCAGCCGCGACATCATCACGCTGTGGGTGGCGCGGATGGTGCTGACCGGGCTCTACAACATGGGCGAGATTCCCTTCCGCGACGTGTTCATCCATCCCAAGATCCTGGATGGTTTTGGCGAGGGAATGTCGAAGTCGAAGGGAAACGGCGTCGATCCCTTGGACGTGATCGAAAAATTCGGGGCCGATGCGCTGCGATTCGCGCTGTGCCACATGACGACCGAAACGCAGGACGTGCGGATGCCGGTCGAGTTTGAATGCCCGCACTGCCATGCACTGATCGAGCAGACGAAGAAAAACCGGGTGCAGCCGCGGGTCGATTGCAAACAGTGCGGCCAGCCGTTCGCAACGCAGTGGGCCTCGAAGCCGGCCGACACGGCCCTGCCGCGCGGTGCGGTGACCAGCGAGCGGTTCGAGCAGGCGCGCAATTTTTGCAACAAACTGTGGAACGCCAGCCGCTTCGTGCTTATGAATCTCGACGGTTATACGCCGGGGCGCGTGGCCGAGGAGCAGTTGGCCATCGAAGATCGCTGGCTGCTCAGCCGGCTGACGACGGTGACGCGCGAAGTGACGGCGGCCTTGGAAGGCTATCATTTCGCCGACGCGGCCCGCGTGCTGTACGATTTCGCCTGGAACGAGTTCTGCAGTTTTTACGTCGAAATGGTCAAGTCGCGGCTGGCCGACGAGGCGGCCCGGCCCACGGCGCAGCGCGTGCTGGCGCACACGCTCGACGTGCTCTTGCGGCTGTTGCATCCGATGGTGCCGTTCGTCACCGAGGAAGTGTGGCAACTCTTGGGTGCCCGGGCGGCCGAGCGGGGAATCGACCAGCCCGCGCCGGCGGCCGAAAGCATCATGATCGCGCCGTGGCCCGAGGCCGACGGCGCTCGGCACGACAGCCGCATCGAGTCGCAATTCGCCATCTTTCAGCAGGTGCTGGGAGGCTTGCGCGAAATTCGCAGCCGGCAAAACATACCCAAGGCCGAAATGCGGTTCGCGGTCGATTGCCAGGAGAATGAGGCGGCGCTTTTGCGGCCGATGGAAACCTATTTCGCCACGATGGCCAACGCCCGCGCCACGGACTGGGGGCCGAAGCCGACGCTGCCTGCCGCGTCGACCAGTTTTCGTTTCACGGGCGGCGAAGTCCACGTCGACATGACAGGATTGGTTGACGTTGGGGCGGAGATTGCTCGCAAGGAAAAGGAGCTGGCCGAGAAGACGAAGGCCATCGCCAGCAAGGAGAAGCAACTGGCGAACGCGAATTTCGTCAGCCGTGCCCCGGCCGAAGTGGTGGAGAAGGAGCGCGCGGCGCTCGCGGTGCTCAAAGAGCAGGTCGAATCGCTGCAAGCTGAGCTGGCGGCGCT
>DATJTR010000726.1:0-8994 GCA_035503215.1 Pirellulales bacterium | reverse complement strand
GAGCGCAAAACCGAGCGGGAGGCTGGGAGTTTTTGACCCCGCCTCGATCGCAGCCGCGCAAGCGGCGGAGGATGGGTCGACATAACCATCTTAGGCACGCGCTAGTTAGGTGAGCAACGGTGGGGACCGGCTCATTGCCCCACGCCGCGGAGAACGAGTAAAATGGAGTTGTAGTAAGCCGCCTGCCGGCCAAGGGTTTGCTCCGCCTGAGTTGCACGGCAACGGGCCCTCGATTGACCAGGGGCCCCAGGGTGCGCCAAACCGTGCAATCTTGGCCGGCGACGGCTGTTGATGTTCCCCGCGCACGTGCGGCGTCTGGCCCTGCCAGGCATGGCCGAATACAAAACGCCCGGCAAGGCGAGCCTCACGAAGGATCAGCGCGTTGACGACCAAGCCTCGCAGTCTGGGAGATATTCTCCAGGAATTCAGCCAGCACCGGCAACTCATGCAGGAAGAGTTGCAAAAGGTAATCATTGGTCAAAGCGACGTCATCGAGCAAATCTTTGCTGCGATCTTCACCCGCGGCCATTGCCTATTGGTCGGCGTGCCGGGGCTGGCCAAGACGTTGATGGTGGCCACGCTGGCCCGCATTCTCGACATCAACTTCAAGCGGATTCAGTTCACCCCTGACTTGATGCCCTCGGACATCACCGGCACGAACGTGCTGGACGAAGACGAACAGGGAAGGCGGCAATTCCGCTTTGTCGAGGGGCCGATCTTCACGAACATTCTGCTGGCCGATGAAATCAACCGCACTCCGCCCAAAACCCAGGCGGCGTTGCTGCAGGCCATGCAAGAGCGCGAGGTGACGGTCGGCCAGACGACTTACTCGCTTCCCGATCCGTTCTTCACCATCGCCACGCAAAACCCGATCGAGCAGGAAGGGACCTATCCGCTTCCCGAGGCCCAGCTCGACCGCTTCATGTTCAACATCAAAGTCGAATATCCGACGGCCGAGGAAGAGGAGCGGATTCTGGCCTCGACCACTCGCAACGAGAAACCCGAAATCCGCAAGGTGCTGTCCGGCCGGGCGATTCTCAATCTGCAAAACCTCGTCGGCAAGGTCGCGGTGAGCGAATACATCGTCAAGTACGTTTCGACGCTGGTGCGGTCCACCCGGCCAAAAGACGAGCGGGCACCCGCTTTCGTCCGCGAACTGGTCGATTGGGGAGCCGGGCCCCGAGCCGGACAATTCTTGATTCACGGCGGCAAGGCCCTGGCGGCAATGGACGGCCGCTTTTCGGTATCCATCGACGACATTCGCAAGGTGGCGATTCCCGTGCTGCGGCACCGGGTGAGCACGAATTTTCAGGCCCAGGCCGAGGGGATGACGAGCGAAGACGTGATTGCCCGCCTGCTCGCCGAATTGCCGACCCCCGAGATTCCCAAGTTCGGCCCCTAAGGGCCGCGCCGTAGCGGTGCGTCCGGCGCGCGATTCGTGGTATGCCAGCCGTCGAGCAATATCTGAAACCGGAGGTGATCCGCCAGATCGCCCGGCTCGACCTGCGGGCGCAATTCATCGTCAAAGGCTTTCTGCAGGGGCTGCACGCCAGCCCGTTTCACGGTTTTTCGGTCGAGTTCAGCGAGCATCGCAAGTACACCGCGGGAGACGACCCGCAAGACATCGACTGGCTGGTCTACGCCAAGACCGACAAGTACTACATCAAGAAGTTCGAGGCCGAAACCAACATCACCGGTTACCTGGTGATGGATTTGAGCCGGTCGATGGGCTACACCTATCGCCAAACGCTCACCAAGTTCGACTACGGCGTTTGCCTGGCCGCGGCCCTCTGCTACCTGATGGTTCATCAGCAAGACCCGGTCGGACTGATCGCTTTCGACGACAAGATTCGGCATAGCCTGCCACCGCGGTCGAAACGCACGCAACTGTCCGCCGTCCTGTCGCTGTTGGCGAATTTGCGTCCTACGGGCCACACCGACATCGGCAAAAGCCTAACGCAAATCGCCGCCATGCTCCGGCATCGCAGCCTGGTGATGGTGTTCACCGACCTGTTGGTCGATCCCGAACCGGTGTTCGAGAGCTTGCGGCGACTGAGGCACGCCGGCCACGACGTGATTTTGTTCCACGTCTTGGACGAGGCCGAGGCCCGCTTTCCGTTCGACGGGCTGGTGGAATTCGAAGAGCCCGAAACTCACGAAAAGCTGCAAGTTGACGCCAGCGGCTATCGACCCGATTATCTGGCCGCGGTCCGCGAGTTTTGCGATCAATACCGCCGCGAGTGCTTTCAAATCGGGGTCGACTACGTGGGACTGGATACGAGCATGCAATTCGATCGGGCGCTGACCGAATACCTGGTCAGCCGCCGGGCGCGGGGATGACGAAGGAGGGATCCGCGGCGGTCATAAATTGCGGGCCGTCGGAGGCGATTTATGTGGCAATTATCGTTTTTGAACGCCGCGTTCTTGTGGGGATCGGCCCTGGTGGCCGTGCCGGTCGTGCTGCATCTGGTCATGCGGCGCGAGGTACGGCGATTGGAGTTTCCCGCGCTGCGGTTCGTGCGACAGCGGCAGGCGGCAAATCGACGCCAGCTTCAGCTTCGGCATTGGATATTGCTGGCGCTGCGCATGGCCATCATCCTGTTGATCGCCGCGGCTTTGGCTCGTCCGAGCTTGCAGGGATCGAGCTGGATGGGCGATCAAGAGGCGCCGGTGGCCGTGGCGATGGTGTTCGACACGCAGCCGCGGATGGAATATCGCCATCAAAACAAAACGCGGCTCGAAGCGGGGCGCGAGACGGCCCTTTGGCTCCTCTCTCAGTTCCCTCGCGACAGCGAAGTGGCGGTGATCGATGCCCGCTATGGATCGAGCGTCTTCGCAGTCGATATGGGGGCGGCTCGACAGCGGATCGAGCGGCTCACCACCAGCGCCGTCGGCGCACCCTTGGCCAAGTCGCTGGAAGATGCCTTGCGGCTGTTGAAGGAGAGCGGGCATCAGCGGAAGGAGATTTACGTCTTTACCGATTTGGCGCGCAGCGCCTGGTCGGGAGATGCCAGCGCGGCTTTGGCCAAACAACTGCAAAGCGAGCCCGACGTCGGTTGGTATGTGGTCGACGTCGGCACCAAGTCTCCGCAGAACGCGGGCATCACGTCGCTGCGCTTGTCAGCCGACGCCGTCTCGCGTGGCGTGCCGCTGTCGATCGAAGCCGAAATCGCTCACGTCGGCTCGGCCGGCCGGCGGACCGTGGAACTGTATTTGGACGATGTCGGTGGTTCGGCGGGTGAAGGCACGCCACAGCAGCGCGGCGAGCAAACCGTGAATCTCGCCGAGGACGAGCCAACTCACGTCGATCTTCACCTGGGGGGCCTCGATCTGGGCCTGCATCAAGGGTTCGTCAAGCTCGCGGGAAGTGACGCCTTGGTAGCCGACGACATCCGCTTTTTCTCTGTGGAAGTGACCGACGCTCGCAAGCTGCTGTTGGCCGCGCCCGCGCCGGCGGAAGACTACACGTTTTTGCTGCGCGAAGTGCTGGCCCCTTACGAATTGCGGTTAAGGAAGGAGACCAAGTTCGATTGCGTCGTGGTGTCGCTCGACGAGCTGGCCAAGCAGCCGCTCGACGAGTATGCCGCCGTCTGCCTGGTCGACCCGACGCCGTTGCCGGATGAGGTCTGGCAGCAATTGGCCAACTACGCTGCCGACGGAGGCGGCGTGGCGGTGTTTTTGGGACGGAATGCCCGGCCGGTCGAAGCGTTTGCCAGTCCGGCAGCGCAAAAGGTGCTGCCCGGCAAACTGGTCCGGCAATGGCGCGCCGGCGATCGCGACGTCTATCTCGCTCCCGATCAACTCGAACACCCGCTGCTGGCGAAATTCCGCCCGCTGGAAAGTGCAATCCCCTGGGACGCGTATCCCGTGTATACGCATTGGGAGTTGGGGCCGCTCGCGAAAGGGTCGGGCGTGGTGATCGCGTTTTCCAACACGCTGCCGGCGCTCATCGAGCAGCCGATCGGTCGCGGCCGGGTGCTGACGATGACAACCCCTGTTTCCGATTCGGCCAGCGACCCGAGCGGCTGGAATCGTCTGCCGACGGGAGATGAACCGTGGCCCTTCGTCGTGCTGGCCAACGAGATGATGTACTACCTGACCAGCGGCACCCACTCGAAGTTGAACTACCTGGCAGGCGAGACGGCGGTGATTCGCTTGCCTCCCGATGCCCATCAAAGCATCTTCTCGTTGATTCCTCCCCATGGCGACCCGCTGCGCCAGCCGGTCGACGAACGGCAAGACGCGGTGGTTGTTTCCGGCACCGACATGGCCGGCAACTACCGGTTGCAGGCTGGCGGCGATGACGGCATTCGACTGGGGTTTAGCGTGAATCTGGCGGCCGATACGAGTCAGCTCGAGCGCACGACGCCGGCCGAATTGGCGGCGGTGTTCGGCAGCGTGCCGTATCGCATCGCCCGCGATCAGGCCGAAATCGTCCGTGACGTGAACTTGGGCCGTGTCGGCCGCGAACTCTATCCGCTGCTGATGCTCCTGGCCGTGCTGGCCTTATTGGCCGAGCAATGGCTGGCAAACCGTTTCTATCAGGCCGGCGACTCGTCGGGCGGAGCGCGTCAGCCCTTCGATGCCGCCGCCACGACGAAGCGGTCCGCAGGTTCGCCCGACAACCCGGAATCTCAGTTTGCTGGTGCGCCATGATCCATTCCTGGCAAATCGACCCAGTGGGCGGAATGGCCGTGACGGCGGCGCTGTCGGTGGCGCTGGTGGTGTTCGTCAGTCTGGTTGGCATCCCGCGCGATCGACTCAGCGTCCCACGGCGACGGGCATTGTCGGCACTTCGGTTGGCTGCCGCGACGCTGGCGATTCTGTCGCTTTGGCGGCCGACGCTGGTGCGGACGGAAACGCGTCCCGAATCGGCCACGCTGGTCGTGTTGGGGGATCGGTCGCGGAGCATGTTGGTGGCCGATTCGTTTGGCGGCAAAACGCGCTACGAGACGTTTCGCCAGACCCTCAACGATTCGAAAGAACCGCTGGAGCGGTTGCGGCAAGCGCATCTCGATCTGAAGCTGTACACCTTCGACGCCGATCTTCACAAGTTTGAAATGACCGACAAAGGCTTCGACCTTCCCCCGGTTCCCGACGGCAAGCAAACCGCCATTGGTGCGGCGCTGGACGAAGTGCTGCGGAACGAAGCCGGCAAGCGATTGTTGGGAGTGATTCTGCTCAGCGACGGTGCGCAGCGGGCCTACGCTCCGCGCGACCTGGCGCCGCAGACTCCGGCCCGGCGATTGGCCGACCTGGGCTTTCCGCTTTACGCCGTGGGCATCGGGCAGGCGCGGGGGCAGGGACAAGCGCGCGACGTCGCGATCAAGGACCTGGTCGTCAATCAAACGGTGTTCGTCAAAAACCAACTGTCGGTGCTGGCCAACGCGCGGATCGATGGATTGGTAAACCAAGACGTGCCTGTGCAGCTATTGTTTGAGTCTCCCGGAGGCGAGATGCAGGTGGTCGGGACTCAGGATTTACATGCCTCGCAAGACGGCGCGTCGCTCCCGGTCGAATTCGACTATGTGCCCGAAATGCCCGGCGAATACAAATTAACGGTGCGGGCGGAGCCGCAGGCGGGCGAAATCGTCACGACGAACAACGCACTGAGCACGTTCGTCACCGTGCTGCGTGGCGGCTTGAACGTGCTGTATCTGGAAGGAGCGCTGCGAGTCGAATCGACGTTTCTCTGCCGCTCGCTCGATGCCTCGCCCGACATCAAAGTGAAGTACGTGCACCTGGCCGAGCGCGATCCGCGTCGTCGTACGCTCGATTTGCTGCCACTGCTCACGCGCGACAAGTTCGACGTTTACATCCTCGGCGACGTCGACTCGGCGGCGTTCCGCCCCGATGAACTGGCCCTACTCGCTCAAACCGTGCGGCAGGGGGCAGGTTTGCTCATGCTGGGCGGGTTCCATTCCTTCGGGCCAGGGGGATACGATGCGACGCCGCTGGCCGATTTGCTGCCGATCGAAATGAGCGACCTGGAACGGCAGCGGTATGGGGAGCCGATCCGTAGCGATCTGCATTTGCGCGGCCCGGTGACGATGGTCCCCAATGCCCGTGCGGGGGCGCGGCACTTTGTCATGGAGCTGGCACCCGGGACGGCCAACCGCAGCAGCTGGGAAAAGCTGCCACCGCTCGAAGGCGCAAACGATCTGAGCCGCAATCGCCTCAAACGCGCCGCCCAGGTGCTGGGCGAAACACGCGACGGCAAGCCGCTCCTCATTTCGCAAGAAGTCGGCGGGCGCGTGATGGCCTTTGCCGCCGACTCGACGTGGCGTTGGTGGATGGGGGGCCACGAAGCCGAACACAAGCGTTTCTGGCGACAGGCCGTGCTGTGGCTTGCCCACAAAGATCAGCAAAACGAAGGGCGCGTTTGGGTCCGCCTGAATCAGCGTCGCTATGCTCCGCTGGGGCGGGTCGAGTTCGCGGCCGGGGCAGTCTCGCCGCATGGCGAAGCCGTGACGAACGCCGAGTTCCGTGCCGAGGTCGTCTTGCCCGATGGCACCCGGCGGCCGATCCACATGACCCATGCGGGGGAAGAGGCAGCCGGGCTGGTGACCGAGACCGGGCAAGCCGGGGATTACATGCTGGAGGTTACCGCGCTCGAAGGCCAAGCGGAATTGGGCCGGGCCAAGGCACGGTTTCTGGTGTACGAGCAGGATTTGGAGCTCGATAATGCGGCGGCCGACCCAACGCTGCTGGCCAGCCTGGCCAAAATGAGCGAAGCGGCGGGAGGCCGCCTGCTGGCCCCCGAAGAGTTGCCCTCGCTGCTCGACGAATTGGCCGACAGGCCGGTCGAGCAAATGGTGGAGCGCGAAGTGAAGGAAACACCCTGGGACAGCTGGCCGTTTTTTGCTCTGTTTATCGGCGTGTTGTCGGTCGATTGGTACTTGCGAAAAAAATGGGGTCTGGTCTGACCACGCGGGCCGCTGGTCGATTGGCCGCATGGCGATAGAATACTCTGCGCGTTTCTCATGCAGCGGTGCGGCCCGCTCCCCTCCTCCGCCGTCTGCTTCCCGCATTTTTTTCTAACGGATCGCCTGACTCGATGGCTCGCCAAGCGATGTTTCCCGGCATGCAGGACGATCGCCCGGCCGAACCGTCGCGCGCCGCAGTGCCGGTCGAAAACGCGCAACCGGTGGAAATGCCGGCTACGGCGATTTCGCCGCCGAGTGCCGCTGACGTCGCCGAGCCGACTTCGCTCGCGGGCAAAACGGTTTGGGTGGTCGATGCCAATTCGTTGATCTTCCAAGTGTTTCACGCGATTCCGGAAATGACCAGTCCACGCGGCGTGCCGGTGGCTGCGGTCTACGGTTTCACGCGCGACATGCTGTTCCTGCTGGAAGAAAAGAAGCCGGACTATTTGTTCGCGGCGTTCGATCGGCCCGAGCCAACCTTTCGTCACGAGCTGTTCCCCGAATACAAGGGGAAGCGGAGCGAGATGCCGCTCGATCTCGTGCCACAGTTTCCGGCGATTCAGCGGATGCTGGCGGCGATGGGGATCGCCGCGCTGGATTTGGCCACGTATGAAGCGGACGACATTCTGGCCACGATCGCCCAGCGGACCGACGAGCTGGGGGGCGAATGCTTTTTGGTCACGGCCGACAAGGATTGTCGCCAACTGATCACGCCGCGAGTGAAGATCTTCAACGTGCGCAAGAATCAAGTCTATGACGCCGACGCGCTCTTGGCCGATTGGGGAGTGCGGCCCGATCAGGTCGTCGATTTTCAGGCCCTGGTCGGCGACTCGGTCGACAACATTCCGGGCGTGCCTTTGGTCGGGCCGAAAGTTGCCCGCGAGTGGCTGGAAAAGTTTGGCACGCTGGAAGTGCTCCTCAGTCGCGCCGGCGAGTTGCCAGCCGGAAAACGGAAACAGAACTTGATCGACGCCGGCCAGAAAGTGCTCGATGGTCGGCGGCTCGTGGCACTGGAACGGCATATGCCAATCACCATCGATTGGCAAGCCGGCAAAGTCGGGCTCCATGGAGACGCCGGCCAATTGGCAGCGCTGTGCGCCGAATTCGGATTTCGCGGGCTGGCCGACAAGCTGGCTCGCCACGCCTCTGGGTCTTCGCCAGGCCCAGCACCGTTGGGGGCGCCGTCAACCGCGGCCCCGAGTGCTGCTCCGCAATCGGTCGCCGATGGGGACACGGGGCCTCCCCCGGCGCACGCCGCGATTGCCCACCTTGTTGCGTCGGCCTTGGCTCCGGCGACCGAGGCCGACTGGACCGTCCACTATCAAACGATCGACACGCCCGAGAAGTTGGCAGAATTCGTGGCGCGGCTGCGGGCCGAGCCGATGATCGCATTCGACACCGAGACGACGCATGTCTGGCCGAATTGGGCGGAACTGGTCGGCTGCTCGTTTTGCTGGCGCGACGGCGAGGCCTATTACTTGCCGCTTCGCGCGCCGGCCGGCGAAGCACATCTGGACGCGCGGCAAGCGCTGGCCGCACTGCGAGAAGTGCTGGAAGACCCCGCCGTGAAAAAGGTGGGGCAGAACCTGAAGTACGACATGATCGTGCTGCGCTCGGCCGGGATCAAACTGGCCGGCGCCGAGTTCGACACGATGATCGCCAGCTATCTACTCGACGCCGGCGAGCGCAATCACAGCCTCGACGAGTTGTCCAAACGCTATTTGCGGCATACCACGATCAAGATCGCAGAGCTGATCGGCAGCGGCAAGAACCAGAAGCGGATGGATGAGGTACCGATCGCGGCGATCACCGACTACGCGGCCGAAGATGCCGACGTCACCTGGCGGCTGCGGCCGATCCTGGAAGCTCGGCTGCGCGAGGATGGCCTGCTCGATCTATTTCAGAAGGTCGAGATGCCGCTGGTCGAGGTGCTGGTGGAGATGGAAGGTAACGGCATCACGATCGACGTGGCACGGCTCGCCGAGTTGTCGACCCGTTACGGGCAGCGGCTGTTAGAGGTGGAACAGGAGATCTACGCGCTGGCCGGCCACCCGTTGAACATCGGCTC
>DATJTR010000725.1:0-5862 GCA_035503215.1 Pirellulales bacterium | reverse complement strand
CTTTCCAAACGTGGCAGGCGACTTGCCGCCACGCGGTCGATTGAAATGGTCCTCGCGCCGCCGGTGCCGAAATCCAGCACCGCTCGAGAACGCAAGGCGAGATATGGGCTGCGAACGTTACCCGTCCCCGCGGCGCGGGTCAAGGGCAACGGAGCCGACTGGCCGATCGCTAGCGATCTGCGAGCATTTGCTGCCGGGCAAGCGAGATGAGCATGATGTCGGGGAACGATTCTGCTCCACTCTGCCGCAACATATTCACAACCTGAGCGACGGTATACGAAGCATGCGTGCAGACGTGCAGCAGCGAATCGACACGGCGGGCGGCAAACGTTTTTCCCGTGCTCGAAACACGGATGACCGAGTCTTCGAGCGATTCGGCCCGCAAGTTGGCTAGATAGCTTTGCCAGCGCGCATCGAGCGCCCGCCAATCGGCCTCCAGCTGCTCGAGCGATTCGATTGCACCGGGAGCTTCCTGGTTACCCGGCAACTTGCCCGGCACGTCGCCCGGCGTAATCGCCGATTGGTTGCCTTGCAGCGCTTCGATCCAGACGTATTCGGCGGCATAGAGATGCAGCAGCGACTTCCAGATCGACCCCTGGCCGATGGCGAAGGTCTGCCGCAGCGTTTCTGGCGATAGCTTGCCCGCGGCGGCCAAGAGTTGGTGATTGGCCCACATGCGATGTTCGTGCAAGCGTCGGACGACGTCGACTGCGTTCATCGAATCCTCTCTGGCATGGAAAGCAAACCGTTCCAGCAAACAAGCGCAACATCGCGCGGCCGGCACGCTGGCTCAGCGCTTGCTGGCGGCGCTGCCATAAATCGGTCTGGACGCGTGCCGGGAAATCGCTAATCTATCGCCCCGCCAGCCGGTTTGTCGACCATGACGCTCCGCGCGGCGGCCACACTTCGACGTCAGCTCGCACTTGAGAATTGGCTCGCCGATGCGCGGAGCACCACCAGCGTGGGGAAGCGCAAACATTTCGCGTCCCGGGCGCCGGTTTTTCCATAGATTTCCCACAGACTGAGTCAGGAACTGACGATCATACGGTCGCGACGGACGAGAGTTTCCGTTATCGCGCCCGTCTTGTAGCGAATGATGCATTTCATGGTTAGGCCGCGGATGTCCTGCGGCCAGGAAAGGAGCAAAGCCATGAGGGTACCGCGATTGGAAGCACAATCGCTTAACCGATGGCTGGAGCAAATCCGTCGCCCGAGCGCGGTTTCGCTCGCCGTCTGCGCCCTCGCGCTGTTGGCGGCCGCTTGCGGCTGTCAGAGCCAACAAACCAGTGCCGGCGATCCGTTCCTGCCCTTCATGCGGACGCGCGTTCCTCCGCCGGGGACAAACGTACCGGCCGATTCGTACTATCAAGGCGCGCCGGCAACGACCGCGCCCCCGGCTACGATGGCTCCGCCGGCAGCCGCTCCGAGCGCCGTGCAACCCAATCAACCTGACAAATACGCCCCGCCCGGCGGCTATTTGCCGCAAAGTTCGATCGATCGTTCGAAAGTCGTCGATCCGGCGTCAGGCGAAAGAAAAGCCAACAGCACGGCAATCGCTCGCCGCACCTTGATGCGCCCGACGCGCGGACAATCGACCGTTGACACCGAGTTGACGGCGGCCAAAGTCACTGGCGGTGCCGCCGCCGCGGGCGTCGCGTCTACGATGGCCGCCGGCAGCGAATCGATGCCCGCGACCAATTCGGTGGCCGTGGCAACGTCGAACAATGCCCGCGCCGCGGATGTGCCAGCCGAGGGGGAGAGCGAGCCGAGGGACGCCGCCACGAACCCCGCGGCCCAAGTCGCCTTTGCCGATGCACCGCAGGAAGCCGAGCGCGAGAGGGTGGAATCTGAAAACGTCGACCAGCACGAGGCGGCCCTGGAAGTTGCCGAAGCCGGCCAACCGGATCATTCGTCGTCGGCTGACGCCCGTCCCTTCGCCGGCCTGGGAACGACCGAGCAGAATCCGGCCGCCAGCGCGAGTACGCTCCGCATCGTAGCGGCAGATGAACCTCACGACAGTGATGAAGCAACCTCCGGCGAGGAAGCCGTGGTCCATACCACTCTCGTGGCCAAAGCCGACAGCGAATCGGCAGGCGAAATTGCCGACGAGCCGGAACAACCGGCCGTGGACCGACCCTCGGCAGGTTCCATTGCCTGGAACACTCCCGCGCAAGCATCTCCGATCGAAACCACATCACCGGCCGATCATGCAGCGACGCTGGCGATGGTCGATCCGGCATCGGCTGTCGTGCCCGCAGGCTGGAGCGATGCGGCTGGCGCGGCCTCGGGTGTCGGCCGGCGTAGCGCGGTTGCAGGTGCCCCGCAGACCTACGGTTACGATCCGTCGTACGCCTGGGTTCGTGGCCGGCTGGAATACTCGGCGAGCCAGCGGCAATGGAAACTGCGGTACATCCCGATTGATGGCGCGACCGACCAGTTCGGCGGCAGCGTCGTGCTGGTCGATGGTGCCGCGACGCAGAACCTGCAGGCTGGCCAGTTCGTCACCGTTCAAGGCCGGGTGGTCGGAACTTCGCAGGCGGGCCGTGGATTCTCTCCCCGCTATGAGGTCGCCTCGGTCGAGCCGATGGCCGCCTCGAACTGAGCCCAGCGGTTAGCGAATCGCCAGCCTCCCTAACCCGGACCAAGCGATTCGACGATTGGCCCTCGCCGGTCGTGCCACCCCAAGGCCCGCTGATGAGGCGACGTGGCCTGCTCCGCAGCGGCTTCCCACTGGCCCAATCGTGGGCCGATGTGCTGTAATGGACTTTGAGGGCCCGGCACACGTAAATCTACGGATGGCCTGCCGGGCGAGCCGGACCCGCGGGCTTTTTTGCCGCGCTAGTGAAGCCACGGTCGGATCATTATGAAGTCGGACGCCTGGGCAACCATTTCCGAACGCCTGCAAGCCAGGATTCAGGCTTTTTCCCAAGCCGCCATTCGCCGTCGTCTGACTCGCTGGCAGGAGCTCTTGCCCGTGATCGCGGCTTTCGAGCCGGAGCTGATGAACCTGAACGACCAGGAACTGCTCAAACGCAGTTTGGGTCTCCGGTATCGAGCCAAAAGCCAGGAACCGCTCGACCGTTTGCTCCCCGAAGCGTTTGCCTTGGTCCGCGAGGCTGGGCGGCGCAAGATCAACATGCGGCATTTCGACGTGCAAATGCTCGGCGGCATCGCCATGCATCATCGCTCGATTGCCGAAATGCAGACCGGTGAAGGAAAAACTCTCACCGCTTCGCTGCCTCTTTACTTGGAGGGCCTGTCCGGCAAAGGGGCCCTCCTGGCCACGGTAAACGACTACCTGGCCAGCCGCGACGCCGGCCTGATCCGCCCGATTTTCGAAGCGTTGGGCATGAGCGTGGGCGTCATTGAAACGAAGATGCAGCAAGGGCAGCGGCGCAAAGCGTACGCGGCCGACATCACCTACGGCACATCGAAGGAATTCGGCTTCGATTTCCTCCGCGACCGTTTGCTCGAACGCCGGATCGACGAAGGGCAATCCGATTTCCTCGGCGGCATGCTCGGCCACGGCACGAGCGCTGGCGGCGACAAGCCGGTCCAACGAACCCCTCACTTCATCCTCGTCGATGAGGCTGACAGCATCTTGATCGATGAAGCTCGCACGCCGCTGATCATCAGCGCGCTGCCGACCGAAGCGCAGCGGATCGCCGTCGAATCCTACAAATGGGGCGCCGAGGTCGCGCACCATTTCGTCGAAGATCAGCATTACGAATACGATCACGAAAAGAAAAAGGTGGAGCTCACGGCCGAGGGACGGCGTCTGGTTCGCGAGCTGCCCAAGCCGGCTGCCATGCACGCGGTCGGTATGTTCCCCACCTACGAATACGCCGAACGGGCGATCAAGGTCACCCGCGACTTCATCCGCGATCGGCAATACGTCGTGCTCAAAGGCGAAATCGTGATCGTCGACGAGTTCACGGGCCGCATCGCCGAAGGACGTAAATGGCGCGACGGAACTCACCAAGCGGTCGAAGCCAAGGAAGGGGTGGAAGTCACGGTTGAAACCGGCCAGGCCGCCCGAGTCACTGTGCAAGATTATTTCCTGCTCTTTCCGCACCTGGCCGGCATGACGGGTACCGCGTCGAATTCGGCCACGGAGATGCGAAAGATCTACCGCCTGCAAGTGGTGCCGATTCCGACCAACCGGCCCGCCATTCGCGAACGCCTGCAGGAAAAGATTTTTGGCGTCAGCGACGACAAATGGGAAGCGATTGCCGACGAAGTCGCCGAATTGCACGCGGCAGGCCGGCCGGTCCTCATCGGTACGCGGTCGATCGACAAATCGGAAATCGTCGCCAAGTTACTCACCGACCGCGGAATCGCCCACCAGGTGCTCAACGCGCATCACATTGCCAGCGAAGCCGAAATCGTCTCGCAAGCGGGCCAACACCGTCGTGTTACCGTTTCCACGAACATGGCCGGCCGCGGCACCGACATTAAACTCGGCCCCGGGGTCGTCGAGCTGGGTGGCCTGCACGTCATTCTCAGCGAAATGCACGACTCCTCGCGCATCGATCGGCAGTTGATCGGCCGTTGCGGACGACAAGGAGATCCGGGCACATTCCGCCAATACCTGTCGCTGGACGACGAGCTGCTATTGGGTTTGGGCCCCGAGCGGGCCGAAGAACTGGAAGCCACGGGCGAAGAGACGCGTGGCGAAGACTTCAGCCGCTACGCCCGCATCTTCCGGTTGGCCCAACGACGCATCGAGCAAAAGCATTTCCGCGACCGCCGGGTGCTCATGTACCACGAAAAAGAGCGCCGCAAAATGCAGATTCAGATGGGGCAAAACCCCTATCTCGACACGCCTGGTTAGTCGTTCGCGCTGCCAGGTCACCGCCCGCCCCGCTTGCCGCGGACGGCCTGACTGCGTTACTGTGCCTTTGCGTAGCGAAAGCGGCCACGGGAGGCAGCAACGATGACCGACGACTTCTTTCAACTGGCCCTGGCCGCCATGCGGCATCAACTCGACCACGCCGGGGCCGACTACCAGATCGATGACGGGGAACTGACGCTCGCCGGGCATCGGCTGGGGGTATCCGTCACGTTCGACGGCTTCGTCGAGCAAGCCGGTCAGGTGATCGCCCCGCTCGAAATCCAACTTCACCTCGACGGCGACGAGGGAAACAAGTTCCGCATGGGGACTCTGGGCATTGGCCACGACGCGGCAGCCGCCCGGCAGGCCGCCGTGGCCGAGTGGCATCTGCTCGTTGCCGCGCCGGTTTTGGCCGCTTTGGGTGCCCCGGTGAGCACGCGCCGAACGCGTCTGCCCCCCAAACTGGCCGGCTGGAATTTCTTTCCCGGTCGTCTGGCGGTCCGAGGCAAATTGCCGCCGGATTTGGATCCCTCGGCCGCATTCTATCGCTCGGTCCTGGAAGTCTTGCGGGCGGTGGTCAGCAGTTGGCCGGACTCGGGCGACTTCGCTTTGCGGTCGATTTGCTTGCTGGTCGCTTCCAGCGAGGCGGATCACGAAATCCAGGCCGCCATCGATGGGATGGTGGATACCGAGTTGGCCAGGCAATTGTCGACACTTGCCTGGCCTCGACCGACCGAGGCGTATCTCTACAAACAGCTTTTCGTGCTGCGCAATTCGGGCGATTGAGCACCGGCAGCGACCGGGCATCGGCTGGCGCCGTGATTGACGTTTGCGTCGGTGGATGTCACTCTAAAAGCCAAGTCGGCCTCGTTTTTGCGCGGTTCCCGGGTGGCAGGCTTTTCGCCGCAGGCGCTGGCTCGTACCGTCGGCGCTCGCCTGGGAGCAAGCCTTCGCGCTCGCGCCGCCTTGGGGGAGGAATGTCTGATGACTGCCGTTCAATGCTTGGTGATCAGTTGTTGCCTACTGGC
>DATJTR010000724.1:0-3890 GCA_035503215.1 Pirellulales bacterium | reverse complement strand
TCCAGCACGGCTTGTAGCCGGGCCTGAGCACCACCTTCTTGCTTGAGCCGCGCCTCGGCGTCTTTGACGTTCACCACCATCGTGGTCCGCCCCACGGCGTCCTTCTCGATCGCGGGGGGGGCCGCCACGGGCTCGGCGTTTCGCGCCGGGCTCCGTGCGGGGGCCGACCGGGTGGCAGTCGCCGTCGCAGGAGCCGTCTCGGCCGCGGCCGGCAGGACGTCTTCCACGCTCGAATCCGGCGGCGTCTCGGGCCGGGTTTCGTAGAAGGTCATCTGCGTTTCGTAGAGCTGAATCCGATCGTGATCCTTCAGCCGCGACCGCGATGAAACGCGCTGCCCATTGACGAACGTGCCGTTGAGACTGTGCAGATCTTCGATGTAGTACTGCCCGCGCTCCGCGAGAATGCGGGCGTGTTGGCGCGAGATGCTCCGCAGCGGCAAGATCACGTCGCAAAACGGATCCCGTCCCAGCACGGTTTGCCCAACGGCAAGCTCGTACTGCTGGCCGGCCGCGTCACCGTTGATGATTTCAATTATTGCCACGTGCCGACCAACGGATTGATCTGCGCGGCACTGTGCTTGCGGCATCCGCCAATACCGCCGCACTGCGCCGCTTCCCGGGCGCCGGAAATGAGAGGATGGATCGACTCCTATTATCCATCAACGGCGACGAATTCAAAAACATTTTTGCCGTGCCAATTTGCCAGGTATGACCGGAAGTCATATCGTTTCCTTGCGGCAAACCGCTACCGTCCCGGTGGCCGGTCTGCAGGCCCCGGCCGCCGATTGTTGCGAGCGACGGGCCTTCTGCCCGCTTTGGGGGGACCAATCGCGGCGTTTCGCGGCCAACCGACTCCAGCCGGGCCCAATTTTGCAGCCACGCATTCACCGTCTGCCGTTTGCGTCACAGCCTCGCCCGGTTATCCTCGAGGCCAAGGGCTGGTCCTATTTCACACGCTTTGCCCGATCCACCCATGTTGCGACCACTGACCGAAATCTCCCCCGAGCCCGCCCCCCCGTCGGCGACTACGAAGGTCCGGACCGCATTCCTTTTCGCGCTGGCGGCCGGCGCCGCGGCGGCGCTGGCCGTCGATCTGCCGATCGCCCGCTGGCTTGGCAAGAGTCCTTCGCCGCTGCCCAAAGACCTGCTGCACGTCATCCATTGGAGCGAGGCGTTTGCTCACGCGATCGGCGTCGGCGTGATCGCCTTGGCGATTGGCTTGCTCGATCCGGCCCGGCGAGTCGCCCTGCCGCGTCTGCTGACGATGTCGTGGGGATCCGGGCTGATTGCCGACCTGTTGAAACTTTCGATCGTGCGGTTGCGTCCCAAGGAATTTGACTTCACCGGCGGCGTTTTTGAGACGTTTGGGCCGCTGGGAAATTTTGGCAACGGCCACGGCAGCCAAAGCTTTCCCTCGGCTCATTCGGCCGTGGCCGTGGGGCTGGCCGTGGCGCTGTGTCATTTTTACCCCCGGGGCCGCTGGCTGTTCATCGCCCTGGCCGTGCTTGCCTGCAGCCAGCGCATGGAGAGCGGAGCGCATTTTCTCAGCGACGTGCTGGCCGGGGCAACGGTCGGCTATCTCTTCGCCAACGGGTGCATCGGCAACTCTTGGCTGGCGCGGCGCTTCGATCGCTGGGAAGCGGCGTGGCAGGAACGTTCTTCGCTTGGAACTCTCGCCGACTAAGCCTTATCCGCAGCCCAGGTTTGCCTGCTCCGCCGCCAATGCGAACACGGCCTCGAGCGGAATCGGCAGCCAATCCGGGCGGTTGTTCATTTCATAGCGCAGCTCGTAAACCGCCTTTTCCAAGAGATAGGCGTCGAGCAGCCCTGCCAGTTCCTCGGCCCGGGTTGGCAAGAATGCAGCTCCAATCCCCTCGGCGGAATAGGTGCCCAGATAGGCCCGCAAAAACGCCACGCTCGACCAGTAGTACCAAGCGTAGGCCCACGGCGCCAGCCATTGCACCTCGTCATCGCCGCCGCCCACTCGCCTGGCCTCTTCCCGCTTTGCTTGCAAGGCGGCACCGGCCGCGTAGTGAAACGAACGCAACATTCCGGCCACGTCGCGCAGCGGCGAGTGTTTCAATCGCCGCTCGGCGAGCGGCCGGGAAGGCTCCCCTTCGAAGTCGATAATCATGAAATCCGCGCCCGTCCACAGAATCTGGCCGAGATGATAATCGCCATGGGTTCGCGTCCGCAGGCCTGATATCGGCCTGCCTTGCCAGGCCGACAGTGCGCGCAGAGCCTCCTGCAGCTTCAACGTGCGTTCGGCCAGGCTGCGCGTCACCGGCGGCAGTGCCCCGGCCCGCTCGGCGAGCTGCGCGAACGTTTCGTCGATCAGCCGCCCAGTCGCTTCCTCGAACGCCAGCCAGTCGGCTGCGGCAAATGTCTCGGAGCGGAACTCCGGATCGTCGGTCGGCGTGGCCAATGCCAGGTGCATTTGCGCCGTGCGGCAGCCCAGTCGATCGGCCTCCTCGACAAAGGCACCGAGCCATTCGTTCGCCGCCACGGGCAGCGGTTTTTGAGCACCCACCAGCGGGGGCCCAGGCGGCATCAAGCCGTGGTCAGGCAGCGGCCCCTTCGCCTTGCCGGCCGCCAGGCTCGTGACCTGGGTGAAGAATTCGTTTACCCGCGACAGTGTGTGCTGCCAGGCATCTCCCTGGTTGGCGACAAAACCCTGCAGCACCGCCAACGATGCCGCCGGCCGTCCCGGCCGCCGATATTCAAGCGTCCCGGCCACGGCAGGCACATGGGCGAAATTGAGTTTGGCGGTCAAGTAGCTCGTCACCTCGACGTCGGGATTCAGCCCGGCTTCGACCCGGCGGAACAATTTGAGAATCAGCCGGTCGCCATACTTCACCGAGCTATTGCTCTGCTCGGCCGCGAGGATTTCGGGGGCGAGCACCGTGCCTGCAGCGCCCCGCAGCGCGTCGAACCGCGGCAGCCGCGTGGCCACCAGGCTGCCTCGCTGTCCTGCGATTGTCTCGGCCCCGGCGATCATCTCCAGCCATCGCGCGGCAACCAGTGGATCGGCCATCGCATCGACCAGCGCGGCCGATTCACCGTCGGGGGTGATCGTCAACCTTGCCAGGGGAGGGGATGGTTTCGCCGCGCTGCCGCCAGCGGTCGACCCGCGTACCAGCTTTAGCGGGATCGCATACGTGTCCGCATCGCCGTGCGTATAGGCAATCTCGGCGAGCAGCAGGCATGCATCCGGTGCCAAACGCACCCAATCGGCTACCGTCAAATTCGAGATCGTGCGGGCTTTGCTACCGAACCAGCGGCGCGTGACGATCGTCTTCGTCAGTGCGGGCCCGAGCTTGGACTCGAGCGCCGAGAAATCGACGGCTCCGTCGGCGCCGAACAGCCGCTCGCGCGATTCCGAGATCACCGCATCCATGGGCATGACCAATGCAAATTCGTCGTGGATCGAGCGTACGGCCTGCTCGTTCACCCGCGCCGCTATTGCGTCACGCGGAACACATGGGCCGGTTGCGAGGACGGATCCAGTTTGACGAAATTGCCGCTGGCCTGCCAGACGAACCGCCCTCCTCCCACGACGTCTTCCATCGTCACCGGCCGATCGCCGGCCAGGCCAAATTCGCCCAGCGGCAGGTCGATCATGCCCTGCTGCGCGTTCTGGAAATCGAGGTTCACCACCACGACCACCAAATTGTGGGGATCGGGCGAGAATTTGCTGTAGCAAATCATCCGATCGTTGCTCACACCGTGGAACCGCAGGTTGTTCGTCGCCTGCAAGGCCGGGTTTTGCCGCCGGGTGCGATTGATCGTGCCGATGAAGTTCCGCAGGCTGTCCGGCCGCTGGAGGTCCCAACTGCGAATTTCATATTTTTCCGAATTCAGATACTCCTCGCTGCCCGCTTCCCGCGGCA
>DATJTR010000723.1:0-5097 GCA_035503215.1 Pirellulales bacterium | reverse complement strand
CCCGAAAGGCAATAGAATGGCGTCCGGTGGCCGACCGCGGCCGCGCTGTGTGCGCCAGGAGAATAGACCGAGATGAGTGGGGTCGCCGAAGCTGAATCGGGTTTGCGTCGCTGGAAACCCCTGTACGGGCCGATCGCTGCGGAACTCGACCGCTGCGAAGAACTGCTCCGCCGCGAACTGTCGAGCGACGACCCGTTCGTCGATCAATTGGTCAAACACGCTTTCCGCCTCGGCGGCAAGCGGCTCCGCCCCGCACTGCTGTTGCTCACGGCCAAGGCCGTCGGCCGGGCCGACTCGCAGCACATTACGCTGGCCGCCGTGGTCGAAATGATCCACACGGCCACGCTCGTTCACGACGACGTCTTGGATGAAGCCCAGCTTCGCCGCCACCGCGAAACGGTCAACGCCCGCAACGACAACGAAGCCAGCGTTCTGGTGGGCGACTTTCTTTTCACCCATGCCTTCGCCCTGGCCAGTTCGCTCGGCACCACGTATGCCTGCCAGACGATCGGTCGCTCGACGAACACCGTCTGCGCCGGCGAACTGCGGCAAATCCACAGCCGGGGCAATTTCGCCCTGAGCGAAGCCGAGTATCTCGACATCATCGAGGCCAAAACCGCCGAGCTGTGCGCCTGCTGCTGCCGCCTGGGGGCCCACTACGCCGGCGCCGATGCCGAGGTCGAAGAATCGCTCGACCGCTTTGGCCGCAATCTAGGCATCGCCTTCCAGATCGTCGATGACTTGCTCGACGTCGTGGGCGACGAACGCCAGGCCGGCAAATCGCTGGGCAGCGACCTGGAAAAGCAAAAGCTGACCCTGCCAGTGATCCGCCTGTTGGCCGAGACGGACGAACCGACCCGCGGCGAGATCGTCCGCACGCTCCAGCGTGGCGGTGCCGAAGGCCGCCGGGCGTTGACCGATTGGCTTTCGAAGTGCGACGCCCTGGCCTACGCCAAGGCCAAGGCCAGTTGGTATGCCGACCTGGCCCTGCAAGAGTTGCGGGCCCTGCCCGCCAGCCCGGCCCGCGAAGTGCTCGAATCGCTCACCCGCTTCGTCGTCGCTCGCAGCGAATAGGGCGCGGCCGAACGAGAATCGGCAGGCGAGCCCCGCTTTCTACTAACCCGACGCGCGAGCGAGGGATCTTCGTCGTGCGGCCCTCGGTCGCGCTTTTGGTAAGTAAAGACGTGACCTACGGCGTTTTCTCGTCCTGCGGAACGGGCGCCGTGGGGGCCGGCCGGTCGCCGCGTCGTTCCGCCAGCATCGGCTCGAGCTCCTCGGCGAAGTCGCGGGCGTCTTCGAATTCGCGGTACACGCTGGCAAAGCGGACGTAGGCCACCTGGTCGATCCCGCGCAAATGCTGCATCGACAGCTCGCCCAGCCAGGAGCTTTCGACCTCGGCCTCGAACTTGCCGTGCACTTCGGTCTCGATCGCCGAGACGATCATCTCCAGCTGCTCGTCGCTCACCGGCCGCTTCCAGCAGGCTTTTTCCAGCCCCTGCTTGATCTTCTGCCGGTCGAACGGCACCCGAGCGCCGTCCTTCTTGACGACTTTGATGCTCCGCTCTTCGCTCCGTTCGAGCGTCGTGTAGCTGCGGCGGCAAACGAGGCATTCGCGGCGGCGGCGGATGGCAAAACCCCCTTCGCCTCCCACGGCCTCGACCATGCGGTTGCTCTCGGCGTGGCAGAAGGGGCAGCGCATCGGGTCGTCAACCCGCTCGAAGGTGTTGTAGCGGGTCTGGCAGGCCAGGCATTCGCGCCGCCGTCGGATCGCCGCCCCGTCGTGGCTGGCACGCGAATCGATGACCCGGTCGTTGTCGGCTCCGCAGTGAGGACATTTCATGCGGCAGGCCCCATCATGCTCGCACTCACGCCGATTCCGATTTCTCTTCGTCGGCCCCGTGCGTGCCGCCAGCCCCGTGCGTGCCGCCAGCCCCATGGGCGTCTTCAGCATCGTCCGGGTCGTCGGCATCGGCCGAAGACGCGGCACCGGGCTCGCCGGCCGCAGCCCCGTCGCCCCCCGCAGAGAGGTCGGGCCCCAGCGACCAATCGCGGCGTTGCCGCGAGCTGGGAATATTCATCGCCTTGCGATACTTGGTTACCGTGCGGCGGGCGACCGTCAGCCCGTGCTTGCCCAACTCGCGGACCAGTTCGTCGTCGGAATAGGGGGCCTGCTTGCTCTCGTGATCGATGATTTCCTGCAATTTCAGCCGCACGGTGTCCCAGGCCACTTCTTCGCCGCCGGCACTGACCGTGCCCCCGACGAAGAACCGCTTCAAGGGGAAGATTCCGCGAGGAGTTTGAATCCACTTGTCGTCGACCGCCCGGCTGACCGTGGTGACGTGCACCCCTACCTTGTCCGCGATCTGCTGCATCTTCAAGGGTTCGATGAACTCGGGACCCTTGCTCAGAAATTCAACCTGGTGGTCCACGATCGCCTGGGCGACGCGGGTGAGCGTGTTGCGGCGCTGCTCGATCGACTCGATCAGCCACTGGGCCGAGTTGATCTTGCGCTTGATGTATTCGCGGGTCTGCGCGTCGGCCCCGCCGCCGGTGAGCAGCTTGCGATAATAGGGGCTGATGTACAGGCTCGGCGTGCGGCCATCCTCCAGCCGGATGCGATACGCGCCGTTGTCGTCCAGTTCGACGAACACGTCGGGCGTGACGTTCGGCACGAAGGCCTCGCCGAATTCCGCCCCCGGCTTGGGATTCAGCTTCCGCAATTCGCCCAGCGTTTGCTGGATCAGGCTGATCGAATAGCCGGTCTTCCGCTCGATGACCGGCAAGCGATTGTGCTCGATGTCTTCCAAGTGTCCCGAGATCAGCGTCTTGAGTTGCTCGTAGAAGGGCATCCCCGGCTTGAGCTGCAAGAGCAGGCATTCGCGTAAATCGCGGGCCGCCACTCCGGGGGGATCGAGCCGCTGCACCAGGGCCAAGGCCTCGCGGGCCAGGGTCATTTGCTGTGGCCCGGCATCGGGCTCGATCAGGTCTTCCAGCCGCCCCTGCAAATAGCCGTTGGCGTCGAGGTTGTAGATGATGCGGTCGCACATCTGCCGTGTCGGCCCGTCGAGCCCGAACCAGCCCAACTGGTCGTGCAGATAATCTTGCAGCGACTGCGGCCGGGCCACCATGTTGGCCATGGCGTCGTGCGCCCGCTGGCCTTCTTCCTCGACCCGGGTGCTGGAGGGTTTCGAGCGCTCCTCGAAGTGGTCGGGCCACTCCTCGTCCATGTTCAAGAGTCGCTCGAAGTCGTCTTCGTTGTTCTTCGCCTCGTCGACGACCAGCTCCCGCTCTTCCACCGTCGGGGCGTCGGGGTTCGTCGACTCGACTTCTTCTTCCGGCAGGTCGAGATCCTCGTCGAGTTGCTCCAGCAGCGGGTTTTCCTGCATCTCCTGCTCGATCCGCTCCTGCAATTGCATGATGGGCAACTGCAGAATCTCCATCGATTGAATCATGCGGGGTGCAAGCACCTGCTTTTGCACCATTCGCAGTTCTTGGCCGAAGGAAAGTCGCATGGATCGGTTCTATCGCCCTGTCGAGTTTCGCCGAGCGCGCGGGCCAGAGCGGCGCGCCAAGAGATCGGGAAGTGTGGGAAATGAACTCAAAACTTCTGCCGGCCCGCCAGGGCATCGGCCAAAATCTCTTTATTAGCAAATTCTAGCACGCTTCCGCTGGTGATGCCCCGCGCCAGCCGCGTGATCTCCACCGGATAGTCGGCCAACAAATTCGAGATATACAGAGCCGTCCCGTCTCCTTCCAAGGTCGGATTGGTCCCCATGATCACTTCGCGGAACTGCCCTTCCCGCACGCGATCGACCAGTTTTTCCAGCGTCAACTGCTCGGGCCCAATTCCTTCCAGCGGAGCCAGTCGCCCCAGCAGCACGTGATATAGCCCGCGATAGGTTCCGGCCTGCTCCAGGGCGATCAAGTCTCTCGGCTGCTCGACGACGCACAGCACCGACTGATCGCGGCGCGGATCGGTGCAGATCGTACACTGCTCGGCCTCGGCCAGGTTGTAACAAACGCTGCAGTAGTGCACGTTCTCCTTCACGTTGCGGATCGCTTCGACCAGGGCCAGCGCCTCGGTCTTGTGGATCCGCAGCACGTGATACGCCAGTCGTTCGGCCGATTTGCGCCCAATGCCCGGCAGCTTGGCAAACTCGTCCACCAGTTTCGTCAGCGATTCGCTCAGTTGCGCCACGAGGCCTGCACTCCGTTTTTCGCAATTCCTCTTCGCCGCCGCTATTCGTTGGGTGGTTGTTTCCCGCCCGTCACCTGAGCCATCATTTCGTCCAAGCCGGGCAGGTCCATGCCGGCGGTCATCCCGCGCACCGCGTCGGCGTGTAATTGTTTCGCGCGATTCAGGGCCGCGTTGACCGCCGCCGGGACCAGGTCTTCGACCAGTTCGCGGTCCCCGGCCACCGACGGATCGATCCGGCAGCTAAGCACTTCCCCCAGGCCGTTCACTTCCACGGTCACCATGCCGCCGCCGGCGGCCCCTTCGGCCTTCTGGCCGCGGAGCGTTTCGTTCAATTCCGCCAGCCGGCTCCCCATCTGCTGGGCTTGCTTGAGCATGCCGGCCAGGTTTCCGAGTCCTTTGAACATCTGTCGCGTAGCCTCGCCCCTTTTTCCGGTTTGCTGTCCCAGCCGCTCGAACCGTGCCCACCGAGCGAATTGCGTGCCTTAGGGCGAACTTTCCTCGCGGCCGAAGACCCGCAATACCTCGGCCTTGAATACCTCGGTCACCTGGCGAACGAGCGGATTCTCCGCCATTTGAGCCCTTTGCTGCCGCTGGGAAACCGCTGGCTGAGCGGCCGGAGCCTCGCTCGGTGCGGCCAGAAACAGCTCCAATTTCACCGCAAAACCGGCCGCTTCCGTCGCCACCTGCTCAAGAGTGACCAGGTTTGGCGGTCGTTCGCAGGCCAGTTTGCTCGAATTATACTTCGCTGGAAAAGTAACGGCCAGCCGGTTCGGCGCAGAAATTGCTGTAACCGCGCCGTGCTCGGCGAAATCGGCCAGCAAACCCGTTAGACTTTGCCGCGCCCGGCCCCAAATCTCGGCCGCGTCTGCGATTGATGCGAAGCCAAGGTGGGCCGCGTC
>DATJTR010000722.1:0-7536 GCA_035503215.1 Pirellulales bacterium | reverse complement strand
GTAAAGCACGCCCACCAGCGGCAACAGAGGGGCACTAATCTCGTCGACCACGAACAGGTCGCGACCGAGCAGGCGAGACGTCAACCAACGATCCTCGGCGCTGCTCGCGTGAAGCAGGCCGAAATCCTGCCAGGCGGCGATGGTGCATAAGAATGTCACGCCAGAACAGGCCAGGCACCCCTTGCGCGCCCGATCGGGATCGCGCAGCCAGGCAACCCAAATCGCGCCACACAGCGGCACGACGACCGACAATTCCAGCCAGGGCCAATGCAATTCGCTCATAGCAATTCTTCAAACGACTCGCCGCCGGCGTTGGGGCGATCGGAAGTGCGCGAATTGCCGCCGGAAAGAAAATCGGTCCAGCGGCGCTCGATTCGATCGCACCAGCACAGCGCGGCCCAAAATGGATCCACGATCCGGTCCCGCAACCAACCGTCGAGATAGCCTCGTTCCATCGCCAGCCGATAGCACCAGACGCTCAGCGAGCGCGGCAACCGCGATTCCCAAAAGCCGGGCATTCTTGGCAAGCGATCGCCGATCGCGTTTTCCATGATTCGATAGTCGTACAGCAGCGAGGGGGCTCGCAGGAATTGCAGCGTCCGCAGGCAGGCGTGCCCGATGATGTGAATCAAGGGGATATAGCGCGGAAGTCCGATGCCGATTTCGGCCACGATGATGCCGACCTGGGTAAGAGACGCGAACGACAGCGCGCACTTGATGTCGGTCTGCACGCGTTCGGTGAACGCGGCAAAAATCGCCGTGGCCGCTCCGACCAACAGCACGACGGCTGAAAGCCAATAAGACTCATCCAGCAGCGGGCTGATGCGGAGCAACAAAAACGCTCCCAGGTGGACGGAAAGCGCGCCATAAAAGATGGCGCTGGAAGGAGTCGGGCCTTCCATTGCCCGCGGCAGCCAACCCGAAAACGGCACCAGCGCCGATTTGCCCGCCGCGGCCACCAACAGCAGCAGGCCGATCACCACGGCCTGTTGGCTTGTCACCGAGGCCGTGCTGTGGGGCCAACTGCCCGTTCCCAGCAAAATGTCAAAATCGCCTTCCCCGCGCAAATGGTGCATGACCACCGAGGCGGTCAGCAACGCCGCATCGGAAATGCGATAAACCGTCCAGACGTACAGCCCGTTTCGGACCGGACCGGGACGCGAGAAAAAAAACGCGACCAGCATGGCCGATGAAAGGCCCACCAATTCCCAACCGGCGAACAATGTTTCGATCGTCCCGGCCAACGACGTGATGGCCATTCCCGATAGGAACATGGCGAAACCGATGAAGAAGCGCGGAAACCCCGGCTCGCGGTGCATATACCGATTGGCAAATGCCCCGATCACGCCGCAGAGCGCGAACGAGAGGATCACGAACGGCAAGCTCAGCCGGTCGAAAATCAGCTTGACCGAGAAATGATAACCGGGAATTGCCACCCATTGGCCGATCTCGACCGACACGTGCGATCTCCCCAGCGCCAGCATCAAAATGAGGATTGCGGTCGCCGAAAACAGTCCGACCAGCACCGCCGTCGGCACCAGGCGGCCGGTCATCCGCTCCGATATCGGACGGCTCAGCAGCGACGCCACCCCGAGGACGCCGAATAGCGCCAGGGGGGCCGCGACGACCAGCGATCCCAAAACCGTGATCAGCGATTCATTCAGCACGCTGCCGACCTTTGGATGGATGAATCAGGAACCGCAAAACGCGTGGCTGGTCCGTATCTTTGGAACCGGTGCTCTTAAGCGGACTCGATCATGGCAAATTCCAGGTGCTCGCGCCAGCCGCGATACCAATCGACCGATGACGGTACCCTGGCCAACTCGGTTGTTTTCGGTTCGTAGGAATGGAACTCGTCCTTGTCGAACAGCAGCAGCCGGTTGGTATGCGGATCGAGTAGTGCGAGTTGGACCCAGCCATTCGAGATCATTTGCCGGACCAACGCGTCGCGCGCCATGATCTTGCGAATCGCCTGCTCGGTCGCTTCGATGACGAACAGCAGCCGCAGAGGCTCATGAATCTCGACCCCTTGCCACGGCAAGCCGAGGCGCAGATCGCTGGCCGCGCCATCCATCACTCCCAACAGCGACGTGACGTTGTGCGGTAGTTTGCTGCCGCAGCCCCAACCTGTCGGATCGATGTAGGAGAAGAAATAGGTCAGATTGATCCCTTCACAGACGGGGACCACGGCTTCCAGGATGCGTGCCAGAATCGTGGCCTCATCGTCGTCCAGGGTAGGGTCGTACGACGTCAAGAACGCGCGGCGATCCAAATACAGTCCGCGCGTCCGCGCTCGCCGACCAACGATGCAAATCGCGTTCGAGGCGTTGCCGAACTCGGGCCGGGGCTGCGCCAGGTCTTCCGCCCGATTTTCCACGTGGCGGTGTGCCTCGGCCAGGGACAAGTCGAGCCGAGCCGATTCGAAACGCCGGCACCGCTCGTGCGAATTGCGCTGGCAAACGCGTTCCAGGTCGTCGCGAGCGCGCTCAAACTCGCGCAAGTGCGACATGGGCAACAGATCCAGGTCGAAGAATTCGACCGAATCGGTGCAGGTATCGTGCAGGCCCCCTAAAAACCAGGTCTCGTCCGGAATCGACAGGTCGCGTTCGGTCAGCGCGGCGCGCACGCGGCGATCGTTCAGCATGGCTGCCATGGCGCGGGCGTTTGGACTGCCGGCGCGGCCCGAGCAAGCGCCGCAGTCATAGGCCGATTTATGGGGATTGTTAAGGCAGTTCGAGCCATGCCCCAAGAGGAACACCAAACGGGAAAAACCCCTTGTCAGGCCGATATCGCGCAGCATCTGCTCGGCCAGAATGCACATCTCTTCGAGCGAGAAGCCGATCGCATCCTCTTGCGGGCCGGGATCGGCGACGGTCCGCTCCAAACGCAAGCGGGTGATCGGTGGTGGATGGACAAAGCGGCCGGCGCTCCGGCGGATGCGGGCCGTCGCCCGGGGAAACAACACGCGGGCCACCAACGGAACCGACGCCAATACCCCCAATCCCGCGCTTAAAATCGCGCCGCTTCCCAAGGCTCGGCTGCGGACGTGAACTTGATGCGAGGCGGTCCCCAGCGCCCATCGCGTTTTCGCCCGCGCCCGGTGCAATTCCTCAAGCGGAACGACGACTTCCTCCGTCACCCAATGCTGCGGCTTGATGACGATCGGGCAAAGAGCCGCGAAGTGAGCGTCGGCTACCCCCCGATAATAGATGGCGACGCCAAAACAGCCGACCGTGCCGAACGTCTCGGCCTCGGGAATCAATTCCTCCAGGTGTCGCCGGAAAGATTCCTCGCGCGAGTCCAGGCAAAACACTGCTTGAAACCTGGGCGATTTCACGCGCTGGGGCGTCCGCCGCGCGTAAACACTCAGCGCGTCGAGCGTCTGCGTGCGGAATCGGTGCTCGAACGCCAGGTGGAAAATGCGCCGCCGCTCCAGGGAGTCGAACGTCTCGATCTCCGCCAAAAGGTTCGCCCATTGCCGCTTCGACAGACGGTACAACGCCGCCGGAGACCAGCCCAACACTTGGGCCAGTTGAAACACCAAAAACGCTCGCACCTCGACGCTGCTTCCAGCCGGCTTGCGGAGCTTCGAGCGGATCGCTCGACTCAGTCCATCCAATGGGCCGCTGTAACCGATCGTGCGACGGGCGACGTCCGCCAGAGCCAACCGATCGAGGATCAGGCGAACCGCCAAAAACTCCAGAGTCGATCCCGCCGGAACCGGCAGCGGCACCCGGTCGGGGCGGACTTCGTTTTGTCGAATCATGCTTGCCCAGCCCCGCAGGGCCAGCAGCGTGGCGGTCAAATACTCCACCGACTCGTTTTCCGGCACGCCGAGCAGTTCCAAGGACTCCAAAATCGAGTCGGCCGGCCCAATCTTCTCGCGCGCCAGTCGCTCCAGTTCCCGAGGCAAGCCGGCCAGCCAGCGCTGCGGCGGACCGATCGGCTGACGATAGATTTCGCTGAACGCGCGATACAGCCCAGCGTCGCGATCGGGCAATGGCCAATGAGCAAAGCCCTGATCCGTAAAGGCGGCGCAGAAACGGATCAAAACCTCGTGGACCAGCTGATCGCAATCCTCTGCCACGGCCTCCAGCAGCAGGTCGCGATGCCTCACCGGGCGAGGAGACGGCTGTGTCGCCGTCCCCACGGCATGCACTCCTTCTCGGCAAATGCGCCATAGTGCGTGCAGCGACATCGTTTCCCAAATCTGGTCGTTCCAACTTTCAATCGACGACTCGCCAAAACGCTTCATCAAGTCGGCCAACAACTGGCCCAACCGATGATCGCGCGGAAAGACGTACTTGCGACCGCTTTGCTCGCCACCCACGCGCAGATCGCGCATGATCCAGCGCTGCGTCTCGGCGATGAAACGCTCACGCATTCCCGGCGGAGCATCCGCCCGCAACCGGCGCAAGGCATCGGTTTCGGCCACGAACCAGCGCAGCTCCTCACGCGGGCCGGACCTGAGTGGATACTCAAGCATGGCCAAGCGCAATTCGAGCCGCGTAGCCAGCGAATTGATCGTGACGTTGGCCCGCGCCCCTAAGTCCTGCTCCAACACCGCGACCAGATCCTCGCGGCGAATCCGCCCGCGCACGAATTTATCGCGATAGCGAACTTCAGACAGGTAAGGATCGCAACCGAATAGCCGGCCGGCTTTCCTGACCGCGTCGTCGAACGGAAGATCCTCGAACCCCTGCAGTGTGTTCAGCCAGGCAAAGGCCGTAATCGGGCCGGAAACCGGCAATAGATTTCCGATTTGCTGCACCACTCGCTGGAGTTGCTCGCCGCCGCTTCGGTCGGACTTGCGGCTGGAAGGACTGTTCGGCTCGAAACTCGTTGGTTGCACAGCGAATGGCCGTCGGTGGGAGCAGTACAAAAACAATCCGTTGAACGTACAGCAGTTGACGGATTATCGCCCGCCTCCAAACCACATTCAAGGTTTGCCGTTTGCATCCTAAATAGGTCCGCGCCCAAAACGGAACGCGATTCCAGTCGGAAACAAGGCACGTCGCGCAGCACGTGCCGGCAAGCGCGCCGGGATTCTTGTGCTTTTATTTAGCACTCTTTGGCGGGCATCGAGTCCGACAGTGGCACGGCAAATCGGCCCAGCAGGTCGGGCAGAGCGCTGTCTTGGCAGCTAGCAGCAGCTACCCTTCTTCCTCAAGAGCGCAGCGACCGCACAGCGACGATTGCCGGTGCCGACTAGAACCCATTCCGGCGGCCACGCGGCCGATGCGCTTCACCTTGCCGGGGCCGGAGCGGCGACGCCAGCGTCCATCGCCTCGTTCCGTTTTGCCCGGAGACGCTGATTCTGAATGCAGGACTCAACCGCCCAGAACGCGGCCCGCCTGCTCGCCGAGAGCGCCGGAGACCTGGTCGCCTTCGGCCGCGACGAGATCGCGAATTCCGACCTTGCCGCACGCATCCGCCGCGCATCGCCGCGCGACGAGCCGCGGCCGAAGCATTTTTATGGCTCGTCCTCGACCGGCTACACCGACGATCCGGCGCAAGCGCAAAGTTAACAGCTCTAGCGTGCAGAACGTCGCTCGCTCAGGCCAGGCCCGTTAGGATGACCCGCAGCCGCTCGCGGTCGCTGCCCGGCAGCGGCATCAGAGGCGGCCGTAGCGGGCCGATGTCGAAGCCCAGCAAGTCGAGCCCCGCCGCCACCGTGCGCGGCAGTCCCCCCGCGACGATGAACTCCAAGAGCGGCATCTGCCGGTAGTACAACGCTCGGGCCGCGGCGAAGTCGCCCCGCTCGACGGCGGCGTACAGGTCGAGCGTGAGGCGTGGAATCAGGTTGGGGGCGGCCGTACACCAGCCTCTCGCGCCGGCCGCGAACGCCGCCAGCACCAGCGGGTTCGAACCGTTGAAGAACGCCACGTCGCCTCCGGCCAGCGCGACCAGCCGCTGCATGCGCCCCACGTCGCCGGTGCTCTCCTTGATCATCGTGACGTTCGGAATGGTCAGCAGCCGGGCCAAGAATTCTGGCCGCATGTCGACGCCGCCGGTGGCCGGATTGTTGTAGGCCATGATCGGAATCGAGATGGCCTCGGCCACGCGCTCGAAATGCCGGAACACCTCGTCCTCGGTCAGCTTCCAGTAGCTCATGGGGATGAGCATGACGGCGCTCGCCCCGGCCCGCTCGGCAAACCGGGCGTGGTGGATCGCTCGCTCCGTGGTCAGGGCCGAAACTCCGACCAGCGTCGGCACGCGTCCGGCGACATGCTTCACGGTCGTCTCGGCCACCCCCTCCCGCTCCTCGTCGTTCAGGTAGGGAAGGATGCCAGCACTGCCGAGCGGAGCGATGCCGTGGACGCCGCTGGCCAACAGCCGGTCGAGCAGCGACCGCAGCTTGCCGAGATCGACTTGCCCGCTGTCCTTCAGGGGTGTGACCGGGTAGGCGATGATGCCTTGAAAGGGGACATTGCGGTTCATGGTTTGCCCTCCGCTCGAATTCCTTCCGATGGTTTCTTCGCTTCTTCCCGCAGTGCCACTCCGCCCAGGTTCTGCAGCAGCGGGGCGTTCTCGCACGCCAGGTAGCGGGCCAATCCGGTCCCCGTGTTCGTGTGGTGGTGCCAGGCCCACACCGGGATGTACACGGCGTCGCCGGCGTTCCACTCGACCTTGCGGTCCTCGACGGTCGTGTACCCCGTTCCTTCGAGCACGTACAAGACCGTCTCGTAGGTGTGCCGGTGCATGTTCGACGACTGGCCGGGGTCGAGCCAGCCGATCGTCAGGCTGATGGTGTGGGTCGGCAGATCGACGAAGAAGACCGGGTGCTTCCGCTCGGCCGAGTAGTCGCCGTGTTTACCCGCCGCTTCGACGGCCGGGTGGTGCAGCCGGTCCGGGATGCGAACTTGCGGCATCGGCGGCGTCTTGTCGAAGTCGGCCGATTGGTACTTTTCGGGCAGGTCGCCTGGGGTTGTTGCCATGCTGCTTTCCTCCGCCTGGTACGGCCATGCGGGTAGTCCATCGACCCCGCGGCCGCTTGACATCGAAACTCTAGGGGATAGGTTTTGATAGGTCCAATTCTTTGTTTTCATCAAAACGATTGTCTTTGATTATCAGAGTAAAGCATGGAACTGCGGCATTTGCGGTACTTTTTGGCCGTGGCCCAAGACGCTCACTTCCGGCGGGCGGCCGCGCGGATGCACGTCTCGCAGCCCACGCTCTCGCTGCAAGTGCAGGAACTCGAAAAGGAGCTGGGGGTCGCACTGTTCGACCGCATCGGCCGCCGAGTGCGGCTGACGCAGGCCGGTCAGGTGTTTCGCGACTATGCCGAGCGGGCACTCTCGGTCGTGCAAGATGGCCGCACGGCCCTGGCCGAGATCGACGGATTGGTGCGGGGCTCGCTCACCGTCGGTGTCGTGCAGACAGTGAACGCCTATTTGATTCCGCCCATCGTCTCCCGCTTTGCCACCGAACACCCGCAAGTTCGGCTGCGCGTCGAGGAGATGGCCGCCGGCGAGATCGAAGACGGGCTGCTCAAGGGTTCGCTCGATCTGGGCATCTCCTTCTTGCCTCCCGCCC
>DATJTR010000721.1:0-3828 GCA_035503215.1 Pirellulales bacterium | reverse complement strand
GCCTCACGGGATGTGCGGCAAAAAGGGGACTTAGGCTGCCGCGTTAATTTGTCTTCGCTTGGTTTTTGCCGCCCTGAAGCAAGGCTCCGGTCGGCAGGCAACCTCGACGAAACGACCGGCAAGTGCGAAAGCAGGCGATTGCGCGTGAACATCCTTTTTGCCACCAGCGAAGCAGCCCCCTTTGCCAAAACCGGCGGTCTCGCCGACGTGTCGGGCGCGTTGCCGGTGGAAGTCAGCAAGCTCGGGCACGCGAGCGCGGTCATTCTGCCAGCCTACCGGCAAGCGCTTGCCTGCGGACAGCCGATCGAGCGCTTACCGCTCAGTTTTTCGATCAGCATCGGCACGCGCACTGTGACCGGCGGACTGCTGAAGAGCAAACTTCCCGACAGCGACGTTCCGGTCTATCTCGTCGATCAGCCCGATTATTTCGATCGGCCGGAGTTGTACCGCGAAGAGGGAATCGACTATCGCGACAATTGCGAGCGATTCGTCTTTTTTTCGCGGGCCGTGCTGGAAGCGATTCGTCTGCTCGACCTGAAGGTCGATGTGCTCCACGCCAACGATTGGCAAACTGGCCTGGTGCCCGCTTATTTGAAGATTGAGTATCGCCAACGGCCGCCCTACGAGCGGATCGGCAGCCTGCTGACCATTCACAATTTGGCCTACCAGGGATTGTTCTGGCACTGGGACATGCTGTTGACCGGTTTGGATTGGAAACACTTCAACTGGCAGCAGATGGAGTTCTTTGGCAATCTCAACCTGCTCAAAACGGGCCTGGTGTTTGCCGATCGCTTGAACACGGTCAGCCCGCGCTACGCCGAAGAGATCCAGAGTGCACCGCTGGGATGCGGGCTGGAAGGAGTCTTGCAACAGCGGCGTGGCGTGTTGTCGGGCATCATCAATGGCACCGACTATCGCCATTGGAGTCCCGAAAACGACCGTGCGATTCCCGTTCAATACAGTCCGGCGAACTTCCGCGCGGGCAAGGCGGCCGCCAAAGCCGCGCTGCAACAACAACTGGGTTTGGCCGTCGAGCCGAACGTCCCCCTGGTGGGGCTCGTCGGCCGGCTCGTCGACCAGAAAGGGATCGACCTCGTGGCGGCAGTGCTGCGCGATTGGTCGCAATATCGCGATGTCCAGTGGGTGATTCTCGGCACGGGCGATCCGGCCTATCACGAAGCCTTTACGACCTTGGCGAAACGGGCACCGCGCAAGGTGGCCGTGAGGTTGGAATTCTCCGATCCCCTGGCCCATCTCATCGAGGCCGGCGCCGATATTTTCTTGATGCCCAGTCGTTATGAACCGTGCGGATTGAATCAGCTTTACAGCCTGAAATACGGCACGGTGCCGGTCGTGCGAGCCACTGGCGGACTGGCCGATACGGTGACTGACACAACCGACGAGACCTTGGCCGCCGGCACCGCGACCGGTTTTTCTTTCCGAGAATACTCCGGTCTGGCGTTGTCGGAAACGCTCGACCGAGCCTGCCGGACGTTTGCCAACCCCACGGTTTGGAATCGGCTGGTGACGACGGGCATGGGGCAAGATTGGTCTTGGGCCAGCAGCGCCCGCAAGTATGTTGCCCTCTACGAGCAGATTGCCAGCCTGACTCGGCCCACCGCGACCTGATGCGGGCGAGCGGCGGCGAGTAGGATGAACCGGCTACGACCCGGTGCCGTTTCTTCCTTTCGCTCTCTGGCCGCTGGGGGAGCGGCCGCGATCAGCGAAGCGTGCGATGCCCGAAATACGACAAGACCCGATTGGCGGCCGTTGGGTGATCTTTTCACCGGCCCGCTCGGCTCGCCCGCACGACTTCGAATCCGCCGCCGTAACGCACACCGGAACGGTGTGCCCATTTTGCGAAGGACATGAGCATCTCTCGTCGAAAGAGGTGTTTGCCTTGCGCCACGGCGGCAGCAGCGCGAATCAACCCGGTTGGCAGGTCCGCGTCGTGCCGAATCGCTTTCCGGCACTGACGGCCGACAGCGGCGACATCGATCCGGCGGCCCGCGAGCCGGGGCTTGCGATCCTGCCTGGGTGGGGGATTCACGAGGTGATCATCGAGTCGCCCCGCCATCTGACCAACACTTCGCAGTTATCGACCGCGGAACTGGCTGACGTGCTGGCGATCTATCGGCAACGGTTGGGCAATCTGGCGGCAATCGACCGCGTGCGATATGGGCTGGTCTTTAAGAACGTCGGGCTGGCCGCCGGTGCATCCCTCGAGCATTTGCATAGCCAGCTTCTCGGCACGCCGATCGTTCCTTCGACCGTGATCGACGAACTAACGGGTTCCGATCGCTATTTGCAGCGCCACGGTACGTGCCCGTGGTGCCGCATGGTCGACGACGCGCTGGGCGACGGACTTCGGCTGGTGGCGGAGGAGGGGCCGTTTGTCGCCATCTGCCCCTTTGCGGCGCGGTTTTCCTGGGAGACGTGGATTCTGCCGCGGGAGCACGCGCATCATTTTCACCGCGTCGAGGAGTCAAGCCTCGCCCAATTGGCCCAGCTTATACGCCGAGTTCTGACAGCGATGGACCGCGTGATTCCTCGGCTAGCATACAACTACATAATCCACTCTGCACCGTTTGACACACACGCGGTAGACCACTATCACTGGCATATGGAGATTCTTCCGCGCACCGCGGGAATCGCCGGCTTCGAATGGGGCACCGGCTACTTCATCAACCCGGTCCTTCCGGAAAAAGCGGCGGAATCTCTGGGGCGTGCCGACCGCGGCGAATGATCGCGTGAACGGTGCGCAGGGACGCATGGGTGACGCGGCAGGCGCGAGCCGTTTCACCACGCAGCCAGGCCGCCTGCTTGGCCAGCGGTAACTGAAAACCGACTACAAACCGCCGCCGCAAGCCTCCGGCTTGCCTGGCGGCACGGCCGCAGCCAAACGCAACGATGTCGCACTGCATTCGGTTCCTGTTCGTTCTGCATGACCATCAGCCGATTGGCAATTTCGACAACGTCTTCGAGCAGTCCTATCAGGACAGCTACCGGCCGTTTCTCGACGTCTTCGAGCGCTACCCGCGCTTGAAGATGGCCTTGCACACCAGCGGGCCGCTCATGGAGTGGCTCGACGTCCATCATCCTGAATACTTGGAGCGCGTGGCGCGACTCGTCTCCGCCGGCCGAATCGAGATCATCGGCGGGCCATTCTACGAGCCGATCATGTCGATGATCCCCTCGCGCGATCGAGTCGGCCAGATCGTTTGCTATCGCCGCTGGCTGGAAGATCGACTGCAAGCCCGAGTCCGCGGCATGTGGATGCCCGAGCGGGTTTGGGAACAGAGCATGACGCGAGACCTCGCCGCGGCGGGGGTCGAATACACGTTGCTCGACGACTTCCACTTCAAGAATGCTGGCCTGGTCGAAAGCCAATTGAACGGCTACTACCTGACCGAAGACGACGGCCACCTGGTGGCGGTGTTTCCGGACAGCGAGCCGTTACGTTATCTGATTCCGTTTGGTTCGCCGCAGAGTGTGATCGACCATCTGGGACGGATCCATCAAGCCGAGCCTGGCGCCGTAGCGCTGTTCGGCGACGACGGCGAAAAGCTGGGTGCATGGCCCGAAACGAAGAAGCACGTCTACGACGACGGCTGGCTGACTCGGTTTTTCGATCTTTTGATGCAGCACGAAAGCTGGATTCAGACGACCACTCCGGGCGAAGTGCTGGATACGGTGCCGCCGGTGGGCAAGATTTATCTACCCGAGGGAAGTTACCGCGAGATGACCGAGTGGGTGCTGCCGACGGAGCAGCTATCGGAATACGTTCACGTGCGGCGCGAATTGGAGCACGACCCGCGCTGGCCGCGG
>DATJTR010000720.1:0-11701 GCA_035503215.1 Pirellulales bacterium | reverse complement strand
GATTTGGCTTCGACCCAACCGATCCGCCGCGCGATCGGAACCACCACGTGCAATCCCTTGCCGCCAGTCGTTTTGACGAATGAAACCAGACCAAGTTCCTCAAGCAATTGCCGCACTTCTTTGGCCGCCGCCACCACGTGCCGCCACTCGACTGTCGGGTCAGGATCCAAATCCAGAATCAAGCGATCGGGCTTTTCAACTTGATCGGCCTGCGAACCCCAAACGTGGATTTCCAAAACTCCCATCTGCACCAACGAGACCAGTCCCGCCAAGTCGTCGACGGTCAAATACTCTTCGGTTTTCCTTTTCTCCGACACCTTGAATCGACGTAGATTCGCCGGCGTGCCATCGGCCGGATGCTTTTGGAAAAAACATTTCGTCCCCCGGCCGCTCGGACAGCGCACTAACGATATGAGTCGATTCTCCACCTGCGGCAGCATCCACTCGGCGACCTGCTCGTAATAGTGCGCTAGGTCGAGCTTCGTGATACCCGCCTCGGAATACAACACCTTGTCCGGATGCGACACGGTGACGCCGGCCACCTGCACGCCTGCCGACTCGTCGTTACTGCCAAGACGGCTCTCTTTCTTTGCGGCAGGTTTTTCCCTCGAGCCCGCAGTCGAATGCCGAGTGATTTCGGCGGAGCCGCTCGTCGATCTTGCTATTGCAGGCGTTCGCTTGGCCGCTTCGCGCTTCGCGGCCGACCGAGTCGTCGTGCGGGCTGGCAAAGTCCGCCGGCTGTTGCTGGTTCTCTTGCCCGATGACTCACCGTCAGGACCCCAAACTCGCCTTGCCTGCTGCGCGATTTCCGGCAAGTCGCGTCCCGTGCTCACGCTAAAGGGGGCGGTCTCGGTGATCTCGGTTTTCGCCGAAGCAAACTGATCTCGCTCTTTGAACAAAAACCAGTGCCGCTCGTCGGGCTCGGCGTGCTTGCCGCCGCGCCGCACGAGCATCCAGCCTCCTTGCAGTTTCTCGCCATGCAAGACGAACTTCAGGCTGCCATTGCGGTATCCTTCGGCTCCGTCGGCCACGGGCTCCCAGGTGCCCCGATCCCACAGGAGAACCGTTCCGCCGCCGTATTCTCCCTGGGGAATGATCCCCTCGAAGTCGCCGTATTCGAGCGGATGGTCTTCCACCTGCATGGCCAGTCGCTTGACTGCCGGATCGAGAGAAGGCCCCTTCGGAACCGCCCAACTCTTGAGCACTCCTTCCAATTCCAGCCGAAAATCGTAATGCAAGTGCGAGGCGGCGTGTTTCTGCACGACGAAGCTCAATTGTTTGCGCCTCCGTCGTGCACCGCCGCGAGGCTCGGCCGTGACTCGAAAATCGCGTTTGCGCCGGTATTCGACGAGTCCCATATCAGCATGGCACCTAGGATTGAGAAACGGAGTGAAGCCTCTTCCCCATATACCTCAACTTTACGAGCAAAAAATGCGCCTTGACGGGGGAAAACGAGGCCGAGTGGGGAATGGCGTTTGCAACCTTGTATTCCTCCATGCGCGATACCCAGCCAAATACTCCCGATGACCTTGCCCCGAAGAAATCTTCAGGGCGGATTTTCCGTCAGGAGGTACGCGAAGGGCGGCAAGCCCTGGAGCGGTCCGGAGGCCGGTTGTTCGTGTCTGGCTTCTCGGCCGGATTGGAAGTCGGCCTGAGCTTGCTGTTGATCGCTATCGTCCGCTCCGAGGGAACGGGATCGGTCGATCGCCTCTTGCTCGATCTGCTGGCCGGAACCATGTACTCCTTCGGATTCGTGGTGGTGATCCTGGGGCGATCCGAATTATTCACGGAACAGACGACATTGGCCGTGTTGCCGCTGCTCGCCGGCAAAACGACTCTCGGGAAGGTAATGCGGCTGTGGGGGGTGGTCTACACTGCGAATTTGCTTGGGGCAGCGGCCTGCGCACTATTCCTGGTCAATACCGCGCCCGCCTTGAAACACCTCGATCCACAAGTTTTCGGTCGCATTGCGACGGAACTGGTCGAGCATTCCGGTTGGATCATCATTCTCAGCGGCATTCTGGCCGGTTGGATCATGGGACTTTTGTCGTGGGGCGTGGCTGCCGGACGGGACACGATCAGTCAAATCGTGCTGATTTGGATGTTCACTTCCGTGATCGGCATTGCCCGTGCCCACCATGCCGTGCTCGGAACCACCGAGGTCCTGGCCGGCATCCTGGTCGGGGCCAACACTTGGGAACAATTCGCCCACTTTCTGTTCTTCACCACCATCGGCAATGCGTTGGGTGGTGCCATTTTCGTCGCGCTGCTGAAATATGGGCACGCCCGACCGGAAGCCAACCCAGACGACGACGGCAACCGCGACCGGTAATCTTTGCCGCGGCATTCATGGGATGACGCGCCTTCTCGCTACGTGTACGTGCCGAGAGAGGCGGCCAAATTTTTTAGTCTGCGGCCAAATGTCGAGCCGCGGCTCTGCGAGCGCAAGAAAATGGCTCCGCGTCACACAGCGCGACGCGGAGCCTTGGTGAAACTTTTCTCGTTGCGGGCTGCTCCAAGTTTATTGGAACGGCTCGAACCGGGAAACCTCCCGGTAACCCTCATCGGTCGGGAACACATCCCACAGGTTGTCGCGCGCATTCACGCCGATCTGCACGGTACCGCTGAAGTTCAGCATCTTTGAGGCCCGTTGCAGGCCGTTGCCACGATCGAAGCGGATGCACATCGGGTACGTGCTGGAGATGGTTGCCGTTCGATTAGCGGCAACCGTCTTCTCTTCCCCATTGAGCGTATAGTTGAACGTGTGCGGATTCTCCGAATTATCCAGCACGACGTCGAACCGTTCGTGATACAGATTCCAGCCATGCTCGCTGGGCGTGAAGTAATAAGTTCCGTCGGTCAAGGTGTAAGCTGCGTGTCCGAAATTGCCGCCTCGATCGAAATCGACCACCCAGTTCGCTCCGGCGGGCAGCTTTTGGGACATGCCCGGCTTCATCACGTAGCGGCCGCCGTTTACGAAATAAACCACGTTGGCGTCCGAACCGGTGGGATTCACCAACAGCACGCCTGACTTTACTTCTTCTCCCTGAGAATCAGGGACGGGGTTGGCCGTGATGACCGAAAAACCCAGGGCCTCGGCCGCGTTGCCATAGGTCACGATGATCGGTCCATGCCCGTTACCGCCCACCATCACCGCGCCGTTGCCTAGCACGACTGCCGTTCCCATCGGCAGGCTGTTGTCATGAATGATCGCCACTTTGCCCGACGGCAGAGCAGAGATCGCGCCCGATTCGGGGACGGCAGTTTCCACGAAGCGCCGCACTTGCAGCCAGGTCTTCAACGGTTCGAGCGATTTGGCGATTTCCGCCGCCGCTGGTTTCGACGCTGCCAACTTGGCAAGCGACCGCTCCAGGCTGCCGATTTCGTCGCTGGCGGCCGCCGAGTTGTGCAGGTCGTGCTGCAGCCGGGCCACATCTTGCTTCACTTCGGCCTGCCGAGCAACGGCTTCCGCTCCGGCGGTGTCCTGCGGACTGGCTTTCGTCCAAGCTTCGTAAATCGCCGTCGGATCTCCATTCCGCAAGGCCGCGACCAGGTTATTCTGATCTTCCACTCGCCAGCCATTGGTCAACGCCAGAATGCCCAGTTCATCGGGCAACACGTCTTTGAGCCGATCTTTCAACTGCGCCAGTTCGTCGGCCGAGTGCCGGTCGATCGCCGCCAGGGCCTTTTCCTGCTCGTCCGCACTGAGTGGAACGGGCCTCAATATTTTGTTTTGCACCAGGTCCGGTTTCTCGGGCGAGACACTGTTACTGCGCACCGCGAAGGTCCGAAGATCCCGAACCGCTTGCGCGTGCACATCGCCCGCTGCGAGAGCCGCCGCGAAGCAGGCGAGCCCCCAAAAAGTCTTGGATTGGTTGTTCATAGCCGATTACCCTTTCTGAAACGGAGATGCGCGCAGCGCGAACCTCCCGAGGCGCGCCGTGCCACGAAATGCCCAGCGACGATCCGTCCCGAAAAGCCGCCGCAAGAGCCGTGCCAGCGACATGCCGGAGGTCTTCCTAGGCCTCAGAAACTGCCGGCAAAGGCCGTAAAGGACAAAGAAGTTGTCGCTTTGGACGAAGGGCTCCTGGAAACAGCTCGTAATCTGATCGCGTTGTGAGCTAACTGACCGCCGAGGAGCCAGCACGAAGCCAGCGAAAAGAGCGGACCATTTTCGTCATTTCTTTCGATCCCGGCGTTTCCCGCCACAGCCCGCTTCTCTTTTCCGAGTTCACTTGTTAGGTTCACGCGCAATGACTGACGCGAACTCCACGAACGACCCGTCGCTTGGCGATTTTTCGTCCGACACGACGCAGTCGGGAGGGCGACGTCGCCGTCCGTGGCAGTGGGTGCCTGTCGTTTGGCAAATCGCTCACCGCAGGCTCGTGCAATCGCAGGTTCGGCTGCTCGGATTCTCGCTCGTCGTGGGATTGGTGGCCGGCCTGGCCGCCGTCCTCTTTTACGTGACGACCGTGGCGGCCGAGCGCTATTTCACCGGCACGCTGGCCGGTTTCGATCCGAAACCACACCCCGGCGGCGAACCGGCGATGCCCTGGCTGCCGGCGGTCGCCCCGACATTCCATCCTTGGCGGCTGCTTTTGATTCTGCCGCTGGGCGGCTTGCTTACCGGTTGGCTCGTCTACACCTTCGCCCCCGAAGCGGAAGGTCATGGGACCGATGCGGCGATCGAGGCCTACCACCGGCGGCAGGGGGTGATCCCCGTTCGAGTGCCGATCGTCAAAATCATCGCCAGCGCGATCACGCTGGGCGTGGGGGGGTCGGGGGGCCGCGAAGGCCCGATCGCGCAGATCGGGGCCGGCTTCGGCTCGTTTTTCGCCAGCCTGATGCGAATGAGGCCCGCCGACCGACGCGTGTTGATGGCAGCGGGCATGGGAGCGGGCATTGCGGCCATCTTTCGCGCCCCCTTGGCCGGCTCGCTGTTTGCCGCCGAAGTGCTGTATCGCAGTCCCGAATTCGAGCCGGAAGTCATCATGCCGGCCGCACTGGCCAGCGTGGTCAGCTATAGCACCTTCGGCGTGATCTTTGGCTGGCAGCCCTTGTTTACCGTGCCAAAGCTCGAGTTCAGCGATCCCCTGGAACTGTTGGCCTATCTCCTGCTCGCGGTGTGGGCGGCCTTCTTGGCGATGCTCTATACGCGTTCGTTCTACGCGATCACGCGGCTGTTTCGCAATTCACCGATTCCGCGCAAGCTTCGCCCCGCTCTCGGATTGTTTTTGAGCGGAGTGTTGGCCCTGGCCTTGTACTTCATCTTCGGCCACAACCAGATCGTGCTCGGCGTCCTCGGCTTTGGTTATGGGACCTTGCAATGGGCGCTCGACGCCGACGGCTCGCAATCGATCTTGCTGCTGTTGGCGATCGCGCTGGGCAAGACCCTGGCCACCGGTCTGACGATCGGCAGCGGCGGTTCGGCTGGCGTCTTCGGCCCGTCGATGGTCATCGGCGGTTGCGGAGGCGGCGCGCTGGGTCTCTTTTTCCAGCGCTATTGGCCCTTGCCGGCTCCCACGCCCACGGCTTGCGTGCTGGTCGGCATGGCCGGCTTCTTCGCCGCCGCGGCCAAGACTCCGTTCTCGACGCTGGTGATGGTCAGCGAGATTACCGGCGGCTATCCGCTGTTGCTACCCGCATTATGGGTTTGCGTGTTGTCGTTCATGCTCTCCGATACACAATCGATTTACAGCTCGCAGGTCGAAAGCCGATCCCGGTCGCCGGCTCATCGGGGTCGATTCGTGCGCGAGGTGCTGGCTGGCGTGCGCGTTTCACAGTTGATTTCGCGCGACGATCAATTCCCGCGTCTCTCTGCCGGCGACAAATTGGCGATGGTGATCGAGCGTTTTCGGGACAGTGAGTACCCGGTGCTGCCGGTTACCGAAGCGGGTGGCCGGCTACTGGGCATCGTCAATCTGGATGAAATTGGCCGGATGGCGCAAACGCCCGAGATGGCCTCGCTGCTGGTGGCGGCCGACCTCTTGGAAACCGACGTCGAGCCGCTGATGCTCGACGATGAGCTGGATCTGGCGATGGAGCTGTTCGTCGAGAATGACCTGTTGGCCTTGCCGATCGTCGACGACCGTCGCGATCGTCGCGTGATCGGCATGATTCGCCGCTATGAAATTGCGGGCGCCTACCTGAGTTACCTGCACGCGGCGAATCCAGGTCGGCCGGCAAGCTGACGGCTGCTTGAGTGAGACAGCCCCTGAAGTCATTTCGCCCCACGCGCGCTGAGCGCGCGGCAGTCGGCCGCTGCCCTCATTCGTCGTCGCACAGGCGGGCCAACTCGCGGACATGGTCGAGCGCGTCTTCCAGATCGGGCACGGCCGCGCCACAGACGCGTCCGCGGCGATCGCATTCGTGCAGCAGCATCAGGTCGTCGAAGCTTTCATTCGCTTCAAGCCGCCGTCGCGAACGGGCCCCCAAACTACCTTCGCGCCGAGCCGCCGCGTGCGGTTGGTGTTCGATCAACCACGCCGTGCGCGGCGTGATGTGGCCGGCCAAAGCCTCCAGCCCCGCCGCAACGTGATCGCGCGGCTCGATCGCCTTTCCGACGTCGTGCAGCAGCGCCGCCAGTTGGAACTCTTCGTCGTAATCGACTGCGCCGCGTGCCAAGTCGAAGACTTGCAAACTGTGGTACAGCACATCCCCCTCGGGATGATATTTGGGATTCTGCTTCACCTCTTCCAAGGGCGCCAGCAGCAAGTGATAGACGCGAAAACGGTCGTACGAATCGGAGGCCGCGGCGCCGTCGTGCGCGGCCGAGGCCCAGCGCTCCGTCTCGGACCAAAGCGATGAAAATCGCTCCGCCCCCGTGGCGTGCCCACGGTGCGAACTGCGCGAGCCAGCGTCCGTATCAAGCGACGACGATCGCCGAATGGCGTGAAGCTCCTTGCGGATTTCGCGGGTCGAGGGCAAATCACCGGGCGTCACCAGGCCTTGGCACAAACGCCGCGCGGCTTGCAATTTCGCCCGATAGTATTCCGACTCCTGGTCGACGTAGATCAAACGAGCGGCTTCCAGAGCGATTTGCCGCCGCAACCGAGAAGGGACCATGAATGTCTCCGGCAGGCGTCGTGGCCGGGAAGGCTGAGCCGCGGCGAAAGCATGATTGCCGCACATGCATCGGTTCGCGCCGATGCGTGGGGCGCCACGATTTGAGTATAGGCAGCACGATCGGCGGCAGGCAACACGGTTTGCGGCCGCGGCCGAAAGCCGGCCGAGGATCGTACTGGCCACGGGCGCGCTTTGACACTTTGCGCGGGCCTGACTTATACTCGAACCGAGGGCAGGACGGCCGGCCGCGGGATTCTGGCCAGGGCCACCGAGAAGATGCTCCCGATTTGCTGAGGATGGCCTGCATGCACCGCTTTGGTTCGTACGGCTCGCTGAGCGACGATTTCTACGTCAACATGAACCTCAGCACCGAGATGGAGCTGCCCCACAACCGCGAAACCGTCCTGCACTTTTTCGAGCGGTTGCAAAAAAAATATCCCACCATGCGCAATTTCTATTGCCGTGACAAAGGGGATTTCGTGCTCGAAGAGGACAAAGACCAAGGACACTACCGCTGGGCGACGATCGAACCTCGCCGGGTTTCCTCCGGCCATGTGAATCCCGGGTCGGTCGAAGAGGCGTTGGAGCAGCACCAGTTGCTCTTGGAGCTGGCCCCCTATTTGCTATCGGTCAGCCCGCTCGACTGCGAAGCCCTCGACGTGATGTTCGGCTTCGACTTCACCTATCGCGGCAACCACAGTCAATTGGTGGCCGAAGCCCTTGGACTGAGCCCAGCTTTGGAAAAACTGCTGGACGTCCCCGGGGCGACGGTCATCAACTACGAACCGACCATCACCCTGGCCCTGGACGACGAATGTCGGCGCCAGTGCCGCTTGAGCATGGAAACTCGCACCAATGCCTACCAGGTGCGGACCGGCGATTATCCGGAAGAACAGCTCAGCGTGTACGTGACGGCACGCCAATACGGTAGCCTGGCACCAGCCAGCACCTTTGTCGAGGCGCTCGACAGCCTGGCGCACGTTTGCCACGAGATGGTCGAAAACTACGTCATCGACAACGTGCTGCGGCCGCTGGCGCAGACGATCTCGCTGAAGTAGGCGGGCCGGGTTTCAGCCGCGTGTACGCTTCGGCGTCAGAAGCCACCGCCGCCGCCCAACCCACCGCCACCCAACCCACCGCCGCCGCCGCCACCCAAGCCGCCACCACCGCCGCCGCCAGCACCGCCGAAACCGCTGGCACCGCCGGCACCGCCCCCCGGCGCGCCGCTCGAACCGGCGCTCGAAGCACCGCTGCCGATGTTGAACGTCACCACCGAGCCGATTTGCGAGAAGAACGGAAACGGCGTGATGCGGACATAACGGCGATCGGCCGAGATGACCGCCAGGGCCATCATGTTGGCCCCGGTGGGGAATTCGCGAATCACCGGCTGATATCCGACCGAAGCCGGAATGGTCGGCAGCGACATGTTCGCCCGCGACTGCGCGATTTCGGCGGTCGCCGAACTGTTTTGACTGGCGTAGTTGAGTTGCTGCGAGACGATGGCCTGATTCAGGGCCACTTGTCCCTCGACGGCCGTGGCCACGCGCCGCTCGTCGAGTGATTCTTTCCGGCGGCCGCCAGCGAGCTCGAAAGCGCCGACCGCGTCGTCTTCGCCCACCGACAATTCTTCGTGGCTGACCGTTTCGTCTTTGCTGCCGTAATGGGTGTAAATATCGACCTTCACCTTGCCGGCCGTCACCTTGCCCCACACGCGGCGAACGAGGATCCGGTATTGGCCGCTGAACGCTTCCGGACAAATGTAGGTTTCCGAATAACCTTGTGCCGGCAACTTGCTGCCACCGGGTGTCGAGCTGTCTCCGACCATCACGCCGCCTGAAGTCGTTCGCGGGTTGCGATAGGAACAGATCGTTCCGCTTGGTTCTTCGATGAACACGTCGACGTCGGCGTCACCGGTCCAACTGACGACGATCTTGCAGTCACGCTGCATGGCCTGCAACACCTGATCGCGAAAGCGCTGAGCTTCTTCCTTTTTGCCTTCGGCCAATAGCTTTTCATAAGTGGCCGCCCCGATCCGAAAAGCCCTCTCTTCGATGGCGTGTTCCCGCTTAGGCCAGGCTTGGCTCAAGATGCCGGTGCAGGCCCACTCGATGTCGGCGGTGCTTTCCATGCGGTTGGCCAGTTTCAAACCCAGGGCATACGGCTCCGGCCGGCCCGGATCAAGGATCGCGGCTTGGCGAAAAACCTTCATCGCCCGAGCTTCCAGTCCGTTGCTGGCCATGTATTGTCCGAGGTAAAGAATGTCTTCGATGCTGCTGGCGAAATCGACCCCCGACATCAGCGCCCGCTCCAACTCGTCCTTGGGCGTGCCGGCGGCCTCCATGGCAATCTCCAGCGCGCTATACATCCACGGCTGGCCCTGGTTGTGTACGATCGCTTCCTCGATCATCGCCACCAGTTCGGCAAACTTCTTCTTGTGCATCAGAGAGTCGGCCGTCTTCGCCACGTCGGCCGGCGACACATCGGGATGAGCGTCGAAATATTCGTTCCAGGCCTGGTGCGGATCGGCACCGGCTTCGAGCTTGAGCTGAATCGTCTTGCCGCTGTGAGCGGCAGCCCCGGCCGCCGTTGGCAATCCTGTCTGCTTCACTGCCGTCGCCGTCGCGGCGGCACCGCTGGTCTGGGCAGCGGGCGGAGCCGCTTGAGTGCCGGCGCTTTTCTTGGGAGCAATTCTCAAATTCTCTTCTACGGCGAACGCCTGAAATCCGTCGGGTCGCGTGCCGCTCGCCTCCGGCGTGAGCCGCGGAGTTTCAGCACTCGTTGCCCACGGCTCGGCCGAAGCGGCAACTGCTGGCGCATCGCCCGACTTCTGCGGACTCATTCCGGCGGCCGGAATCACCAGTGACAGGCAAACGGCAAGCGCGGCAGAAGGCATCATGGTAAAGCTCCCAAATCTTTGGTTCGCTCGGCGGGCGTGGTTCGTACCGATCGTGTTCGCACCGACCATTCCGCGAACGGGAAGCCGGCGGAAACGGTTGCCGAACGGGCCCGCGTCGAGAAACGCCCTGACATCTCGTTCCGTGGCCGCCTCTCGCCGAGGCAGCTTAAAACTCGCAGGCGGTCCGCATACCGCGAAACCGGCCATTCACTCTCTGTTTCCCTATCATACTTGCCGTGATTTAGGGCCGCAAACTCGCCGGGACACGTAAGTTACAATTCGCCGAACGCCGCCCTTGATTGAGCCGCCCACCCGGGCGCGTTGCTTTCGGCAGAACCACTCCGACCCTAACCGTCGATTGCCTGCCAGCCCCGCGAGCCTGGCATCCAGGCCGCCCGCTGATGCGCTTCCCTCAAGCCCTTTTTTCTGCGGTTGCTGGCCTGCCGCGCCCGCAGGCAAAACGCTTTGTGACGGGCCCCAGCCGTTTGAAAGATGCGAGGGCGCAACCGAGGGCAAACAGGACGTTGCCTTTCATCGACGCCGTGGCACTGGATCGACGGCGAGCGGAATGTCGCCGTTTCGATTCTAAAGCGTTATGCGTAAACGCGTTGGATGCTGAAGAACCAGTCGCTATCCGATCCCGGCACTCAATCTGCTTTTCCTAGTTGCCAAGTCGGCCGCAGCGGGCAGCCGGCAGTATCGGATTCGCCTCGAAACTGGAGTCGAAACTTGGCCCACGCCGTCCAATTCGCCCCCCGCCAGACCTCCTTTCAGCCCGGTCCGTCTCCTCGCTTCGCCCTGGCGACTCTCCAGAAGAGCTCGACCGTTCGTAACGTTGATGCCTGCGAGTCGAGAACGCTGGAAGATCCGGCAGAACTGGAAGAATTAGTCCCGGCATGGCAATCGTTGGCCGAAGCGTACACGCCGATGGAACAACCCGTGTGGGGCACGAGTTGCCTGGCCACGCTCGACGCCCACCGCCCGCTCCGAGTAGTAAGCTTGAATCGCGGCGCGGAGTGCGTCGGCCTGGCGTCGCTTGTCTTGCGTCGCGTCCGCGGCATTCGCCGATTGACTCTGGGGGGAGTGAACGACTTGCACGAACCTGCCGATTTTCTCGCGGCTGACGAAGCGGCGCTGCGCGAACTGACCGCCGAGGTCGTCGGCCGCCGCCAGCCGGTCGCCATCGAGCGGATGCCGGCCGACTCGCCGACCCTCGCCGCACTCGAGCAGGCTTGCCGCGGCCGGGCGATCATGGTTCGCCGGCAGACCGCCAATTGTCCGCACATTACGCTCGACCAAAGCTGGCTCGAGCCCGAAACGCATCTCAATTCGGGCCGCCGTTCCGATTTGCGCCGCGCCCGCCGCAAGGCCGAACAAGCCGGGCCGGTCCGCTTCGAAATCCTCTCCCCCGAACTGGCCGACGTCGATCGCCTGCTCGACGAGGCCGTGGCCGTCGAGGCCAAGAGCTGGAAGGGGACTGCCCGCACGGCGCTGGCTCACGACGCTCGACGCGCCGAGTTCTTCCGGCATTATGTCCGGCAGGTGGCCCAAGAGGGAATCTTGCGGATCTGCTTCATGTACATCGGCGAGGCTGCTGTTGCGATGCAGATCGCCATTGAGGGGCAGGGGGGATTCTGGCTGCTTAAGATCGGCTACGACGCCAGTTTCGCCTCGGCCAGCCCCGGCATGCTGTTGATGCGGGAAACGATCCGCCACGCCGCCGCCGCCGGTCTGGCGACC
>DATJTR010000719.1:0-2807 GCA_035503215.1 Pirellulales bacterium | reverse complement strand
CCGCAACTGCGGATCGCTTTCGCTCTCGGGGTTGAGCTCCTTGAACAGCAAGCTCGGCTGAATGTCGCGATTGTGCTGGTATTTATCGCTGACGTATTCCGTAATCGCGCCGACGACCTGGTGATAGAAAATCTGACAGATCGGCACGCCGGGATAAATCCGCACCGGCTGCACGGCGAACATTTCCAGCGTCCAGTAACCGCAAAACCCGACGTCGCCAAACCCGGCCGTGACGTGGACGAACAGCCCTAGCCGGCCCACCGACGAGCGACCTTCGATCATCGGGACCAGGTTGTGCGTTTCGGTCCGCTCGACGGTCCGCCCCAGGTAAAGCTGGTTCGGACCAAGCACCAGCCCTTCGGGCGGAATGATCAGCCGCCGCACGCGGTTCGGCTTGGCCATGTCGAGGACCACTTCCTCGTAGGTCATCAGCTCGTTGTGCAGCGTGAGATTGTAGCTGTTGGGATTGAGGCGCGCCTCATCGAACGGATCGATGATGATATTCGACCCCAAATTACGGCGGATCTCGTGGCCGGACAGGATCATGCTTGGTGCTCAGGGTGAAAAAATCGCCGCCGCTCGCGAAAACCTCAAGCCTCGCTCGTCACGCCCACTTTCGGACAAACACTGGCCAGCGGGCATTCGCCGCACTTGGGGCGCCGGGCCAGGCAAATCTGCCGCCCGTGATGAATCAAGCGGTGGCTGAAATCGATCCACTCGCGGCGCGGAATCAGCTCCATCAAATCGCGTTCGATCTTCACAGCGTCGTTATGCCGAGTCAGCCCCAGCCGCCGCGAAAGCCGCGTCACGTGCGTGTCGACCACCACGCCGTCGGCGAGTCCAAACGCCGTGCCGCGCACCACGTTGGCCGTCTTGCGCCCCACGCCCGGCAGCCCGACGAGCGATTCCATCTCCTCGGGAACTTCGCCTTCGAAATCGTCGACCAGCGCCTGGCACGCGGCTTTGATGTTGCGGGCCTTGTTGCGGAAGAATCCCGTACTCTGTATTGCCTGTTCCAACTCCGGCAAGGGCGCGGCGGCAAAGTCGGCCGCCGAGCGGTACTTGCGGAACAAATCCTTGGTCACGATGTTCACCCGGCGATCGGTACACTGCGCCGAAAGAATCGTGGCGATCAGCAGCTCCAGAGGCGTGCGAAAATTGAGCGCGCAGGCGGCGTCGGGATAGGCCTTCGTGAGCCGGCGAACGACTTGGGCGGCGTGCTTTTTGGCGACGGCACTCGCTACCATGCAAGACTCGCTATCAGGCAGGGCTCGAACGCGTGGGCCAACGACCGGTTCTGCGGCCACACCGCTCGCCCCCCGCGCCGAAATGCGACCCGGGCAGGCAATTCGACTCGGGCATTCTCCCGCAGCAGGCCGCGGGGTGTCAAGTATCGAGAAAACCGCGGCCGTTCAGAACTGGTGGACCAGGAAAACCGCGCCGGGCGTGCGGTAGCCAAGCTGGTAGAAAAACCCCGTCGTGGTCAAACGCGAATCGGTGATCACGCCCAGCGCACCGAGACGTTTGGCCGTTTGCATCAATTCGTCGTGAAGATGCCGCGCGACTCCTTGCCGTTGCAGTCCCGGCACCACCGCCAGATGACTGAGAAAGACGTGAAAGCCGTTGTAAACCGCCAGCACGACGCCGACCAATTCGCCCGACCGCTCGGCAACCAGCGACAACGAGGCGCCTCCCTCGCCGAGTGGTGACAACCGTTCCGCCAGCCCCTTTCCTTCGCACAGGCTGGTGCTGGTGAGAATCTTGCAGACGGCCGGGATGTCTTCCTTCGACATCGGCCGCATTTGAATCGTTTCATCGCTCAAGGGGGGCCTCATCCGGAAATGAACAATAACCCGTAAGCCGCGCAACCTCGCCGCAGCGACCGACGCCAGAAGTGCCCATTGTAGCTTTTCCCGGCGTCACGTCGTCCCTGAAGCCACCAGCCCAAACAGCCGATGTGCGTTTTCGGTCGTTTGCCGCGCAAACTCGTCCGGCGAAACACCGCGCACGTCGGCCAGCACGCCGGCCGTGTGCACGAGGTTAGCAGGTTCGTTTCGCTTGCCGCGCAGGGGATGCGGCGAAAGATAGGGACTATCGGTCTCAATCAGGATCCGTTCTGCCGGCACCGTGGCGGCCACCACTCGCAGCGCGTCGGACTTTTTGAAGGTTACCATTCCTGCGAAGCTGATATAAAGCCCCAACTCGACGCACTCGGCGGCCGTTTCGGCCGTGCCGGTGAACGAGTGCATCACGCCCCGCAGTGGACCGCGTGCCCGGGCTTCGCGGAGCATTGCCAGCACGTCGGCGTCACTTTCGCGCGTGTGGACGATAAAGGGCAGCCCGCTCGCTTGCGATAGCCGCAAATGCCGGTCGAAATAGTCCTGCTGCACCGCCAGCGGCGCGTAATCCCAATAGCGATCGAGTCCCGTCTCGCCCAGCGCGACCACCTTGGGCCCTTTTGCCAGCGCCGCCACGCGGTCCCAGTCTCCGGCTTCCACTTGGGCAGTGTAGTTGGGCTGAATTCCAACGGCGGCCCAGACGATCGAGAACTGCTGGGCCAGCTCCACGCACTTTTGGCTGGCCCGCGCCGTGGTGCCGACTGCCACGATCTGAGTCACGCCCGCGTCGGCGGCCCGCTCGACGACCTCGGGCCGATCGGCGTCGAATTCCTCTTGATCGAGATGGGCGTGGGTGTCAACGAGCATCGCAACGACCTGCCGGGAAACGAAGGTCCGCCGAAGGAGAAATCATAGCGGACTGGCCAGATTGTTGGCACCGCGCCCCGCCCGGCTGGTGGGCGACGCTGG